>CBDUTX010000371.1:0-2452 GCA_965370235.1 uncultured Desulfuromonadaceae bacterium
ATGTTACTGTATGGTTGGAAGAAAATAATATTGATATACTTCTGATTCAGGAAACTAAAACCATAGATCAAAATTTTCCAGAAAGAAGGTTTAAAGAATTGGGTTATTTCTCATATTACTACGGACAAAAAACATACAATGGTGTTGCAATTATATCAAGATTTGAATTGGATAAGATATCCTATGGTTTTCCCAATGGATATAATGAAGATGAGAAGAGAATGATTTACGGCAGATTCAAAGGAATCAATCTAATTTCAATTTATATTCCTAATGGACGATCTCCTGATCATCCACAATTTCAACATAAACTTGAATTTGTAAGCGAACTAATAAAACTCCTTAGAACATCTTTTTCTGTAGAAGACAGAGTTTTATTAGCAGGTGACTTCAATATTGCTCCGCGTCCGATTGATGTCTTCAATCCGGAATTAATGAAAAATTCGGTGGGATTTAATCCTGAAGAAAGAGAAGCTTTTAATCAAATTCTCAAATTGGGATATATTGATCTTTTTGCCAGAATTTATCCTGATGTTCAAAAATTTACATGGTGGGATTACAGAGCGGGAGCATTTTACAAAAATCATGGAATGAGAATTGATAATATTTTAATTACAGAGAATTTATTTGATATGATCTCTGATTGTCATATTGACAGAGATGCAAGAAAGAAAAAGGGAGAGTTAAAACCATCCGATCACTCTCCCGTAGTTGCTGTTTTTAAGGAACTATAATATCCGAAAGAGCCTGAGCTACTTTTTTCTGTATCTCAACATTTTCAGTATCGGAAAGGTGACTTGCTATCCATATAAATTCATCTTCCGAGATAGTGTTTTTATAGTAGATCTGTTTTTCAATTTCAAGAAAATTCTCACCTGAAGTAATTTCATTGTATTTTTGTAAAATTTCTTTGTTCTCTTGTACAAATGCAGTGTCACCAAGTTGTTCAATTGTAACACCGATACTGTCAAGATATTCCCTGCCTATCTCTGCTCTTCCCTTAATTAATTTATGAATCTCAATTGCACATGCTATATATCTGTCAGCCATTTCAACAGTAATTTTTTCGTCCTCCGGTGGTATAAATTCAGGCAGGAGATCCGGAATAGAATCTTCAACAATTGCATTTGTATCTGTAATAACATTTACAGTTGTATCATTATCATTAGCTTCCGGTTGCTGGGTGCATGACATTACCAGAATGAGAAGAAACATTGTTAAGATATATCTTGTTTTCATATATCCTCCTTTTTAATGTATTGAATAATACACATAATTCATTCCATAAAATACCGAAAATTTTACCATATTTTCAATATAGAATCCATATTTCCAAAATATTCACTGTAATCCGGTCCGACTATAATAGTAACATGATAAACAACTCCCTTTTTGATTTCCACAAGAGGGGGCGTGATACCGGTTGCCGAACACAGAATCTCTGCATAAGCTCCTGATGAATCCTTTCTATCAACTACAAAACTTCTCTCTAGATCGGGATCAAACCAGTTATCAATCTTGATAACATCAAAAGAGAAAAGAGTATCATTGTAAATATGATCCGTCAGTCTTAGAGAATCTGCAACATATCTTGCAAGATTATCAATATCAGTTCCATTGAGAACTTCAATTCTTATTGTATCTCTCGGGTAATCCACTTTTTCAGTATACGGATCTTCACCGACAGAAATATTCGGTGGTTCTGTACATGAGAATATTACAGAGAAAAGTACAAAGGAAAAAACGAGTTTTATTTTAATCATTTTACAATTTCTCCATCAGCAATACATTGATCTTTGAGCTCAATATAAGGACCTATTGTACATTCTTCTCCAATCGCCGTAGAACCTGTTAAATAAGTAAATGGATGAATGATTGTACCTCTGCCGATCTTTACCCCCATGTCTATAACAGTATTCTCAGGAGAAATAATACTTACACCTTTGAGCATAAAATCATTCATAATTCGTTTTCTTATTATCAAACTGAGTTCGGACAGAGCTTTTCTGTCATTGATACCAAGAAATTCAGAAAAATCATCAGCGGTATAATATGTTGTTTTTTTTCCCATGTCTTTAAAGATTGAGATGATATCTGTTAGATAATATTCTCTCTGGTCATTTTCAGGTGTCAGAAGGTGCAGAGCTTTATAAAGTTCATCTTTATCAGAATAAATAATACCGGTATTGACAAGATTAATTTTTTTCTCATCAAAACTTGCATCCCTCTCTTCGACAATGGACAGAAGATCACCTCCTTTGACAATTAACCTTCCGTAATTTGTAGGATTTTCAAGTTTCATTGAAAGGACCGCAGCAGTATAATTTTCTGAAGAAGAGATATATTTTATGAGGGTTTCAGCCTTAATTAAAGGAACATCTCCGTACAAAACGAGTATTTTATCAATATTTTTCAGTTTCTCAAAAATAACATTCGCAACCTCTTTAGTTTT
>CBDUTX010000372.1:0-2437 GCA_965370235.1 uncultured Desulfuromonadaceae bacterium
ACACTCTATTCAAATTTCAAATTTAATATTTTAGAATTACTGTCAAGTTTGATCTGAACTTAAATATATTATCTTCTCTCCTGATGATATAATATTATTTTAACAGCAACATTTTTTTCACTTGAGTTTCTTTACCTGCAGAAATCTTGTAGAAATAAATTCCGGTTGCTACAGGTTTACCTGAGTTGTCTTTTCCATTCCAAACGACAGAGTGTTGTCCTGCTGAAAGCTGCTCATTCACAAGTTGTTTTACCTTTTGCCCCTTTATGTTATATATTTCTATCTCTGCAGATTCTATATTTTCAGGTAATTGGTAAGAGATTATTGTGCTGGGATTAAAGGGATTTGGATAGTTCCTTAATATGTAGTTTGAAATTGATAATTCATAATTATCTGAAATGCTCCCATCTGTCACATTGATATAATCTTCTATATATGCTTCATTCGGAATCCACATGTGATATATTGTCAAACTAACTGTATATGATCCGGTATCCTGGTAAGTATATTCAGGATTCTGTTCATAGGAATCTATAATGCCATCATCATCGAAATCCCACTCCCAGCTTTCTATATACTCCCCGCTGGAAAGATCCGTAAACTGAACAGTGAGAGGTGCTGTGCCGAATGTAGGTGTAGCTTCGAAATTTGCATAGTATGGCTCCGGACCAATAGATACCGGATGGTATACAGTAAAAGTTTCACCATAATCTAAACTGTGATAAATATAAATATGATTAATTAAGAATGCAAATTGAATACATTCAAAGATAATATACAATTCTCCAGTTTGTCTTCCACCAACTATTCCTCTCATTGGTAGATTCGGGCAATTGAAAGTGTTTTTTAATTCCCAGGTTTGACCATAGTCGGTACTGTAATATAATCTATTATCTAAAAATTGAATATTCCTGGTAAATAAATATAATTCACCATTTTCATAACCACGACTTAAGGAAATTTCTGTTGACCAATGCATGTCAAAAACATATTGAGTTTGCATATTTTCAAAGTTATCATAAGATATTAACAAATAGACAGAATCTGGTTCATTATCAAATGTTATTGCATAACCGACATTATCCTCATTGTCAATTCCAGAAGCTTTTAGTGAACCGAAATAACCATTAAGTTGGTGTTGAATAAAATTTATTCCATAATCATTACTATGACTTGAACATTTATTATACAATACTCCTTCATTTCTACCGCTACTTACATCCCGAATTGGATAATTTCGAAACACCCAACTCCCAGCTTGTCCGTAATTATTAGAGTAATAAAGAGCATCATACTGTCTTATACTATAAATACTACCTGGTGTTAGATCGGCGCAAATGTATTCAATTTGATCATAATAATATGAACTGTCCATACAGGTTGCAGTTTCGCCAAAATCGGTAGAGCGGTAAATACCTTCACCGGTTACAGTAGGTCCAATGAAGTATATTTCTCCAATATCAGGTCCGCGGGTTATTGCATTATCAGCAAATAACAAGGACCCTTGTATGCACCAGGGCATGAAAGAAAAAAGGAAAAAGATTAAAGAAAATATAAAAAATTTATTCATTATTCTCTCTTAATGTTATGAGTGAATGTATAGGTTAACATCCAAAACTTTCTGTTAGTCTAATACAAATGAATATCTTCAATATCAATAATAGAAATACCATTATTAAAAAAGATCTGACTGGTAGCTGAGTTCATACCATATATTACTTCCACAAAATAATTACCCGTCATCACACCTGGAAGTGTATAATCTCCAACAGCATCGGTTACTGTTTCGGAATAAAGTGAAAAGCTTTGATCCAACCAGATATATAAATTCACCTGGGCATCAGCAACTACGTTTGTGCTGTCGTAAACTGTACCACTTACTGAACCATAGTCATTCAAGATGTATGCATTCAGGTCATCTACAGGAGATGAAACTTCTTCATTGCTGAAGTCGATCTGGTTTGAAAAAGGAGTTACAAATTCATATATAGAGTCGGTTGCATTTAAATACTTCTCTGCATAAACATTATAGATTCCGGTATCGACATCATAGAAACTGTAATTACCGATTGAATTTGTGCTGGATTCATCGAGCACGATATTTGAATTATTTTCGAGAAGATACACCTTAGCATCATCAACATTTTCGCCGGAAGTATAATATACTATTGTCCCATACAGTTTGTGTTTTTCAACCGATCTTGAATCGCAAGAGATCAATATAACAATAATGATAAATATGACCAATACTTGTATTAATTTCATTATTCCTCCTTAAAATTACAAAGTCATAAGGATTCTGCAAAATGGGAAAAAGGGTGTCTTTCTGAAGATGAACCTATATAGGCATTCGACGAAGAATCCGTCTGAGCCGGACAAGTACTCATTATAAGCAGAGATCCTTCGTAAGAAAAGTGAACAGAATTCCTCCAACCTT
>CBDUTX010000373.1:0-2426 GCA_965370235.1 uncultured Desulfuromonadaceae bacterium
CAAAATATTTATATTAACATACATTAAAAAAACTGAAATATTACATATACTCCCATCTTATAATTTAAAATATTACCACTCTTTTCTTTTAAACATCATAAAATGCTGTGATTCATTTGTAAACAGCAATTGTTGCAAGTTTTAAACTGCAAGTGACAAGTTTCAAGATGAATTTTATCTTAATCTGTGTTTATCATTATTAGTTGATAAAAGATTTTTATGCAGTAAAAAGATTTTATCATTTGTTTCTTTTCTGTCTGCTTGCCGCAGGCAAGTGTTTTTTCTGTGTTTTTCTGTGGCTGAAAATTCTTTTCTTTGGTGGGAAGGAACTTTGTACCTTAGTGTCTTTGTGTGAAAATATTTTGTGTGATTCGCTTTAATCTTGAATTTTAAATCCACATTTATACATTATTTTGAAATTTTAATTAAGGAATTTAAACTTTAAGAAATTAACCAATTTATATAATTATCCTGGGAAATTTTTAGAAATTCTGTATCCGGATAATTCACAGCAAAAGTTTTTGGAAACTTTACCTTCTTCTTAGGATTTAATTTAAATTCATAAGCATAAAGTTTTCCATCCCTATCCTCTATAAAATCTACTTCCTGCTGCTGGGTAGTTCTCCAGAAATAGACATTAGTATATAATTGATTATAATGAAGAAACTTTATTCTTTCTGATACCATGTAATTTTCCCACAGATATCCTGCATCTACTCTAATTTCCAAAGAGGAAAAATTTGCAATTACTGCATTTCTGATACCATTGTCAAAGAAGTAAATTTTCCTGCTCTTTTTCAACTCATTTCTGATATTTCTACTGAATGAACGCAATCTGAAAATTACAAATGCTTTTTCCAACAGTCACAGATATCTTTCAATCGTAGAAAAATCAGCTCCAACAGTCTGAGCCAGCTCATTTAAAGAAACTTCAGATCCTATCTGTAATGCTATTAACTGTACTAATTTTTGGATTAACTCAGGTTTCCTGATATCCTGATAACTAAATATATCTTTGTAAAGATAACTGTCTGACAAATTAATCAGCAATTCTTTTTCATTCCCGGGTTTTGTTATTACTTCAGGATAACAACCATAAATCAACCTCTTTTTCAACAGACGTTTTTCTTCAGACTCTCCAATATATTTCACATTTTCTTCAATACTTACTGGATAAAGATTGTAGATGAATGCTCTTCCTGTCAGAGGTTCTTTAATCTGGTTGGAAAGTTCAAATGAATAAGAACCGGTTACAATTAATTGAGTGTCCTTGATTTGGTCCACTATAATTTTTAAAGTTAATCCAATATTTTTTATTCTCTGGGCTTCATCAATCATTACAACTTTATTTTTATTAATAAGATGTTTAAGTTCGGTGGATGTCGTATCAGTTAAAATGTTTCTAATATCAGGTTCATCTCCATTCAGATACAAAACTTTACAATCAAGACTTTTCTTCAACATTTCCAGTAATGTTGTTTTCCCAACCTGTCTGGGACCTAAAATGATTATAGCTTTCCCTTTATTAAGATTTTTCAAAATGTTATTTAATAATATTCTTTGAATCATGTTAAATTTATATCATATTATTAGTATTAAATCAAATATTATTATGATTATTTTTGGTTATATACAAAAATAATTAGGTTTGGTTCCAAACTTCATTAAATAGGCTATTTATGTCTTTGCTTGAATCATGTATTTTTTTATTTGAGTTCATATTCATTAGTGATAGCAAAAAAAGTCAAGTTAATCGATATGTTGGAACTTTACAGTTTTCAGTTTTAGATATCTCTCAAGAGGTAAAAAATCGCGATCATCCTGCAATAATGAAAAATCATGATAAATGCAAAATGTACCTATGATCACATCGATTGTTTTACGTACTGTTATTCCTTTTTTCCTTAAATATCGATAGTTGGAAGCACTCTGAATAGCAAGATCTTGCCCTAACATATTCATAATAGGAAAACCAAGAAGTAGCTTTTTAGCAGCTTTAAAATCTTTATCTGACTGAAAACCTTGCAAAACCTCTGTAAGTATTAGATCTCCAATAATAATAACCTGTCCCCCTAAAATAGAATGTAGCCAATCGGTCTGAGGAGTGATTCTTCCGTTGAAATAGTCGACCCAGACAGATGTATCGATGAGGAGCATTAATCACTCCGCATTTTATCAAGATCACCAACCCATTTTAATTTACCGCGAAAATCCCTGACTTTAGCTTGAAGGTTAAATTTAATAAGAAGTTTAAGACCAGCCTCAATAGCATCTTTTTTTGTGCGTAAACCTGATAATTTTAGAGCTGTCATCATTAACTCATCATCTATCACTACATTGGTTCTTATTATCATCTCCTATGTGTATATTCTTTAATAATTATACACATTAAATATCAAAAAAGCAAATATTTTCTTAGTAGAGCT
>CBDUTX010000374.1:0-2425 GCA_965370235.1 uncultured Desulfuromonadaceae bacterium
GTAAAAATATGTTTGAAAGGTACGGAAATTTATACAATGTCAGGAAGAGAGCTTACTGATTTAAGAAGAGTTCATATTGGATTTGTCTTTCAGTCTAACAATCTGATACCTGTTCTGTCAGCAAAGGAGAATATCGAATACATAATGCATTTACAGGGATTAAGGACGCAAGAAAGAAATAACAGGGTAATGGAAATCTTAAAGGATATTGGATTGGAAGGACAGGAAGACAGAATCGTTACAAAGCTCTCGGGAGGACAGCAGCAGCGAGTTGCCATTGCACGGGCTATGGTCTCAAGACCGTCAATAATCCTTGCTGATGAACCTACGGCAAATTTAGACTCCATGAACAGTACAAATTTGCTTGACCTTATGTACGACCTGAATCAGAAATCGGGGATGACTTTCCTCTTTTCTACCCATGACAAACTTGTAATGGATAAAGCAAAAAGACTTATATATTTGAAAGATGGTTTGATATTTAATGACGAAAAAAGAAGTTAAAAGGTAAACAAATTTATGTTTCGTCATTTAAAATCAAAGAAAATAATTTTTTTGATAACATTAATTGTAATCCTGAATCCAAAATTTGTACATTCCGGAAATAAGATTGACATCTCGGGTTATTTAAAAAATTATTTTACTGTTATAAAATTTCCGGTTACAGGCGTGGAGAATTCAGAAAAAAACAAAATTATGATCGGAGCTGTTTATAATTCCGGATATTTTAAAATTCTCATCAAGCCTTCAAAACTCTTCTCGGTTAATATTGCATATAAATTTTCATTGATAATTCAAGATAATATACTTTTCGATGATCCATCATATATTCAAATAACTTCTGTTTACAGGATTGATGATGTAAAAAAGAGAATATATCCGGTAAATGGTGACAGTGTAAGAAGTTTCGGTATTTATGAAAATCTGGACCGATTTTATTTAAAATTCAAACCGAAATTTGCAGATATAATCATTGGGCGTCAATCGATATCATGGGGTGTATCGAGAGTTTTCAGACCAGGTGATTTTTTAGCTCCATTTTCCCTAAATGAATTGGACAGAGAGGAAAGATATGGCTTAGATGCCGTTAGAATAAGGATACCTTTTGGCATTATGAATGAAATTGATATAGGTTTTATTGGTGGTCGTGACTTTAAATATGCAAATAGTGCATACTATTTAAGAACGAGATTTAACATCAAGCAAACTGATATTGAGATTATCTCATCTGTTTTTGAAGAAAATATTTTAACAGGATTTTCATTTACAAGATCAATTAAAAGAGCCGGATTTTGGTTTGAATTTTCATATATTATTCCGGATTTCGAAGATAACGATTTTGATAAAGGTTTCTCTAAAATTTCAACAGGTTTTGACTATTCATTCTTCGGAAAATTTTATTTCTTTACAGAATACAGTTTCAATGGAGGTGGCGAGTCCGATCCTGAAGATTACATTAATGCTCTGTCAAAACCGGCTGCAAGTCAGATGGGTAAAAATTATTTAAGTTCAGGATTAAACTATCAATTACATCCGCTTATCAATGTAAGTTGTGAGGAAATTATTAATATTGATGATCTATCAATCTTTCTTATTCCAAAAGTGGACTATAATATTGCAGAAAATATTTATCTGTATTCAGGCGCATTTATAGGACTGGGCAAGTCACCTGAAGGTGTAAACTTAAAATCTGAATACGGTTCCTATCCAGGTATACTTTACACATCATTTACATTGTATTTTTAAATTCGGAAAGAAAGGGGAGAGTGGTCTTTATTATCGAGAAGGTTATTTTTTTGTTCAATTCAGACCACTCTTTGAAGTACATGTTATCTGTTTTTTTTTTCAGTTTATTTTTCAGCTTTTTTTTCAGTAAGAAGCTTATTCTTAAGTTGATCCTCATTTCTCTTTGCAATGAAAAAATATATAAGAAATCCTAAACCGCTAAATACAAATATCATCGCTGTTATTAAAATCACTCTATTCTCAGCTGGAAGTAAAAATCCAATTCCTACGGCTATGCCGACACCTATGAGAACGAGAGCCCATTTAAGAGCATTTAACGAAGGGGTTACAGCAAAAAGATTTGTGAAATCAGCATTTACCACCCCTTTTTTAACTATATTATTTTTTACTCCGTTATCTGAGACAACTTTTACAATACCGAAAACCATCAAAAAAACTGATATTGGTATTAAAAATTCTAAATCCATGATTCCTCCTTTTTTTAAATTATTTACTTTCTTATATATAATTGACAAAAATTTTATTTAAAAGTTGCAAAAAAAAATGAAACAATTTTACATATATAAATTTTGATGATTTAAAGGCAGCTTATCAGACAACACAGTATTTTATTAACAAAAGGCATAAAAATATATATATTATCAGTGGTAAAAAAAATTATTTGGTTGCTGGAATTACC
>CBDUTX010000375.1:0-2405 GCA_965370235.1 uncultured Desulfuromonadaceae bacterium
GATATACTTCCATCTGTACTCTCTGCTGTGATAAATTAACGATAATTAAAAGATTAATTGTTATTAGCATAAATGTGCCAAATATTAAAAGAGAAAGAGACATGACTCCAATACTTACTGTTGTCATCAATTTATTTCTGATAAGTCCCCTGATCGCTTCTGATAATGAATACATAGTCAGTCCTTTGGTGGGGGTGGAGGAGTATCTTTCACAATTTTTCCATGATCAAGTGATATTAATCTGTAAGCAGAAGCTTTTTTAATAAAACTTGTATCATGTGTAGCCATGATCACGGTTGTCCCACTGGCATTAATATTTTTAAGTATCTGAAATATTTCCTCAGTTGCTACAGGATCAATATTTCCGGTTGGTTCATCCGCAATGAGAACAAATGGATTCCTGACAAGAGCTCTTGCTATGGCAACTTTTTGCTGCTCTCCTCCCGAAAGCTGGTAAGGATACTGGTGAAGTTTGTGAGAAAGCCCTAATTCAGCAAGGATCTGAGTAACTTTTTCTTTTATCAGTTTCCTTTGAGTTCCTGTTACAAGCAGGACAAATGATATGTTTTCATAAACAGTTCGATCCTCCATCAGTCTGAAATCCTGAAAAATAACTCCAACTTTTTTCCTCATCGAAGGAATGTCTTTGTTTGATATCCCGGGGATTCTGTAACCTTCAACTTGAACATAACCGAGGTCGGGAGTTAATGCAGCATAGATTAACTTCAATACAGTGCTTTTACCCGAACCACTGGGTCCGATTATAAAAGTAAATGAGCCGCTATTGATTACAAAAGAGATATTATCAAGTGCAGTCCAGTTTTTTTGATAGGTTTTGGTAACCTGGTGAAATTCAATCATTTAAAATCTCCAGAGCTTTGCTGACTATTTTGTCAGATGTAAGTTCAAAATGATCTAAGAGTTCTTCGGGTTCACCCGACCTTCCGAACTCATCATTTAATGAGACAAATTTTATCAATGTTGGATTAATGTCTGAAAGATAAGTTGCAACTGTTGAACCAAGTCCCCCAAATATTGAATGTTCTTCAGCAATTATCAAACCTTTTGTCTCGTTTGAAGCTTTAATAACTTCATTTTTATCAAAAGGTTTGATTGTGGACATATCAATAACTCTTGCATTAATTCCTCGTTTTCTGAGTATTGTTGAAGCAATTATACTTCGATAGAGCATCAGACCGTAACTTATTATAGTAATATCATCACCTTCTATTATTAAATTGGATTTACCTATTGTAATTGTGTCAGAATTATTGTAAATATCAGCCGTCTTGATTCTCGGTAGTCTGAAGTAGTAAGGTCCGAAATGTTCTGCAGCCTGTTTTATCAGCTGTATTGTACTTTCTGAATCTGAAGGAGCGACGACTGTCATGTTCGGTATTGCAGACATTATTGCAATGTCTTCGATAGCCTGATGGGAAGCTCCATCCGGTCCGACAGAGATACCTGCGTGAGTAGCAACTAATTTGACATTAAAGTTCCCATAAGCAACTGTATTTCTTACCTGTTCCCATGCTCTTCCGGACAGGAACATTGCAAAGGTGCTTGCAAAAACTGTAAAACCACATGTTGATATTCCAGCCGCAGTAGTAACCATATCAGCTTCTGATATTCCCATATCAAAAAATCTTTCCGGAAATTCTTTATGAAAATAAGATGTTTTAGTTGATTTGGACAGGTCAGCATCTAATACGATAATTTTATTATTTTCTTTTCCAAGTTGAAGCAATGTCCTGCCATAAGCATCTCTGGGAGAAGAAAATTTAATCTTATCGATTTCAATTTTTTCTACATCAAGCATTTAATTCTTCCATAGCCTTTTCATATTCTTCCTTCTGTGGTGCAACACCATGCCAGTTAACCTGGTTTTCCATGAAAGAGATACCTTTTCCTTTGATTGTATGTGCAATAACAGCAAGGGGTTTGCCATTAATATTTCTTTTTACAGACAGGATTTCAAGGAGAGATTTAATATCATGTCCATTGATGTCCTCTGTTTCCCAGTTAAAAGCACGGAATTTGTCTACAATTGGTTCGGGGCTTTTCACAACATCTAATGGACCGTCTATTTGAAGATGATTGTAATCTACAATGACTGTTAAGTTACCGGTTTTATAATGACCTGCGCTCATTAAACATTCCCAGATACTTCCTTCTTCTATTTCACCATCACCAACAATGGTAAATACTCTTGAAGGGATTTTAGAAATTTTCAAGCCAAGTGCTATTCCATGAGATATTGATAATCCCTGTCCGAGGGATCCTGTCGGTACTTCGACACCAGGTGTTGATAAGTTGTGGGGGTGACCCTGAAGTTGGGAATTTAATTTTCTTAAAGTCCACAATGTTTCTCTTTTGAAAAATCCAGCTTTTGAGAGAACCGCATA
>CBDUTX010000376.1:0-2397 GCA_965370235.1 uncultured Desulfuromonadaceae bacterium
AGTGGGAATGAACCTCCTGAAGATATCAGAGACAGAGCAATTTTTGAATTGATATATTCTTCCGGTTTGAGAGTATCGGAAGTCTGTGGATTTAAGTATTCTTCTATTATGTGGGAAGATAAATTGATAAGAATAATTGGAAAAGGTAATAAGGAAAGGTTAGTACCACTCGGAGGATTAGCTCTGAAATCTTTGAAAGTTTATCTGGAAGTTGCCAGAGCTAAATTGCTTAAAAATAAAAAAGATATTGACAAAATATTTTTAAGTTCACGAGGACGACCTATTTCAAGACAGATGATATGGATAAGGTTAAAAAAAGCTGCTTTAAAGGCTGGTATAGACAAAGAAATACATCCTCATACCTTAAGACATTCATTTGCAACTCATCTCCTGCAAGGTGGAGCTGATTTAAGAGCGGTACAGGATCTGTTGGGACATTCTTCAATTAATACTACTCAGATATATACGGAACTTGACAGGGAGACAATAAAAGAAGTTGTACGAATGTATCACCCAAGGGAGAAAATGAGTGTCTGAAAAAGACAAAAATAGTAATTCAGATATTGATTATGATTCACTTGCCAAGGAGATGTCTTCAAGCTTGATTGAAGGTATTGATAAGGCTGTAAATAATGAAGTACTTCAGAAAGAAAAAGATGACCTTGAAAAAGATGTTGATGAATTAAAAAAGACCAGAGACATCATAATTGAAGAAATAGATGAATGGAACTCAGAGAGGGAAAATCTGGGAACAACTATTTTTAATCTCAACAATGATTTGGAAAAGTTAAAGAAACAACAAGATGAATTTTCTGAACTTGAAAATGAAATAGAATCCTTAAAAACCACAAAAAAGAAAATAGATAAAGAAATTGAAGTATTAAATAAAAAAAGAGATGAACTGGAAAAAGATATTATAAATACTGAAAAAGAAAAAGAAAAAACATTAAAAGAAACTAAAAAAACACGTGAAGAACTCATAGAAGTTGGAAATAAAATTGATGAAATGTCTGATAAGGTAATATCTTTATCAGCTGATGTATCTGGTAAAGAGTCAAAAATAAAAGAAAATAAAAAACGCTTAAAAGACATTGAGAACAAAGTTTTAAAAGTAGAAAAAAATCTGACGAAAACAACTGATGGATATAAAAAAAGACAGCATGAAAAGGAAGCAATCAGTGATGAGATAACTGAAAAAGTTGAAGAAAGAGTTAAGTTAAACACAGATATAGGATATTTAAAGGAGCAACTTGAAAATATTAAGTCAAGTAGTGAAGATGCTGAAATTAAGTTAGAGGAACTGTCAGGGGACTGTGAAATTCAGAGTAATCTTTTGACTCAATTAAACAGCTCAAAGAAAGATGTTGAAAAAGAGATACATAATTTCCAAAAAAAGTATATGGAACTTGAAGATGAGTCTTTGTCATTAAATGAAAGTATCGAGAAAAATAAATTTGAAAAAGAAAAACTGGATTCAGAAATTCAGGAAACACAGATAACTAAGAAAAATATTAAAGAAGAAACATCGCTATTAATTGAGAAAAGAAATAGCGTGAAAAGTGAAAAAGAAGGTCTTGAAGATTCGAAGGAAAACCTGGAACGGGATATTGCTGTATTAGAAAATGAAAAAAGAAATTTTGAGGATAAACAAAGAGAAGTTCAGAGTAATCTGGAAAATATTAATTCTAAAATTGATTTAAAGAATAATAAGATTATTGATCTCAATGAAGTGATCGGTAAATTACAGCAGGAACATGACAGTGAAAAGGAAAACTTAGAAAACCTAAAATCTTCATATCAAAGTGATATTATGCAGCTTGAACTTAAAGCTGAAGAAGAAAATTCAAACATTACTGCTATGGAGCTGGAGAGATCCAATCTTGAAACTCAAATCAATGTTCTCAATGAAGAACTTGAAATATTACAAAACAATAATGAGGGACTTTCTGGTAAGAATGAAAAACTAAAAGATGAAATTTCAATAAATGAATCTTTAAACAGACAGATGAATGATGATATCAGAGAAAAAGGTAGTTTGGCTGAAAAATTAACGAAGGAAATTGAAAAGCAGAATACAACTCTTTCTGGTTTGAATGACAGTATTGCCAAGCTGAGAAAAGAATCTGAAGAAGAGAGACTGAATCTTGAACAGATAGTTTCAAATTATCAGAGTGATATAATGCAGCTTGAAATGAAATCAGAAGAGGAGAGAACATCCTTTGCTCATTTAGAGGAAGAAAAAACCAATTTATTGAATTCCATAACAGATCTTAATGAAGAAAATTTATATCTAAGTAATGAAAAAGACGAGTTATCTGAAAACAATGATAATCTAAAGGACAAGGGTGACGAATTAGAAGAAAATGTCAGAAATCTTGAAGCTGAAGAGAAAAGCAG
>CBDUTX010000377.1:0-2356 GCA_965370235.1 uncultured Desulfuromonadaceae bacterium
CATCAAAATAATATCCTTCGGCAACACCCGCTGGATTGGAGAAAAACAGCCAGCCGATTTGAGCATTCCCGGTAACTGAAAGATCGAAGTGTTGCTCTTGCCAGACTCTGTGATCTCCTGTATAAATTGAATCATAAGGAGGATAATTCCACTTACCCGTATAGCCTTCATCAGGATATAACAAACTCCAGATATTTCCTCCGTCAGTTGTTATTTTTACCTGAACTTTGTCAGAATTATCAGCAATTTCATAGAAATGCCAGAATGTCAATTCACTTGATGAAGATATTTTCAAAGTGTCAGTCATCACCCATGAATTAACTACCGGAGCTGAATATAGCCATGTACCTTCTTCTCCGCAATACATAGAATGAGAAGAACTGTAAGACCTGTTTTCAGTTATATGCCAGGATGAAGGTCCGTTAAATAACCAGTTGGAACTTCCATTTTCAAAATCATCTGAAAATCCTGAACCAACACATAGTGTAAATGTATCAATTAGATTAAATCCACCGAACATATCACAGTGAAGCTCAATATCAATCCAGTGGGGTACGGGACAGCTTGAAGATACATCAATATTAAATGCTGATCCGCTACCAACCCATACTACTTCTCCATTCAATAACGATGAATGTGACTCTGTTGAATCCAAAAAAGTAATATAAGAATCATCAGTTTTTATTACAATTTCAATATTATATGCATCCCCTGATCCATAATTAGCAAGTTTAGGCCAGAAATATACATTATCTCCCGGTAAAACAGTTGAAGGACCACTGAAATCAACAAGATTGACATCAGGAGAATTCACATAAATTCCAAAATTACTTACCCATGAGCTGTCATATTGATCAAAGCAGGTTAAAATAATCGGAATATAGCTACTGTCAGGAAGAGAATCGACAATAGAAAAACCACATGTGTTTGTCGATGCGACGGTATCTTTAGATAAAATATTTCCAAATACTAAAGTATCCTGGTCTATAATTATATTCGGATCACCGGAAGTCATTACAGCTCTGACATTATATGCCATTTGATTACCATAATTTGAAACAAGAACAGACATTTCATAGTCAGCTCCGGAATTTATCTGATTATTATCAAATCCTCCTGATACCGAATCAATATCAATGAAGTAAACATAAGAACCTGATGCAGCAATGTTGACTGTATCATAATAATAAAGATAATCATGTGCATATACTGTAAGATACATAGGATCAGAATTTGAAATAAAATACTGAATTGTCGCATCTCCATTTGCATCAGTAATATCTTTAAACCATTCGGTTGTATCACCTGGTCTTGACAGACAGCAAACAGCATCCTGAACCGGACCCCTTAAAGAGCTGACATTTACGGATAAATTACCGTTTCCAATATTTATCACACTGGAATTTGTAACATTCATTTGAATTGGTTCTCTTGAATAAATCTGCATTTCAGGATCGCCAAATAAATTCAGTTCAGTTAAACACCAATGCCCGGAAGAGGTCATTCCGGGAATAATGTGATCTTTTCCAAGACCATGCCCTGCACCAATATTCCAATTTTCATTGTCAAATACTTCCATAGCTGTCCAAATATCAAGCCATTCAGACGGACCAAGATAAGGAGGACTCCCCCATCCATAACGGGCATTGAACATTATCGCTATAGCTCCTCCGGAAAGATAATTAAAATAATATTCACCTACACATGTATAACCGTCAAACCATCCCGGTTGACATGCTATCGAATGAATAACACCAAGTTTCATTCCATTTGTAATATTATCTCCCGAATATATCATCGCCCCAGCTCCATGCCAGTAAACACCATCATTGTTACCATGCCCCGCTATGTGACACCATCCATATCCCTTACTGAGTGAATCATCAAATCCAGAATTTACACCCTGGTTTTCATACATCTTTGTGTGTGTCCACCAGGAAGGAAGGTGATTATCAGCAATTGAATCGCAGACTTTATCACCGTAATAAGGGGGCCAAAGACCGGCTCCTCCCATAAGAGATCTTTCAAGGTAACCGGAAGAAGGATTTTGTTCATATGTCAGGAGTTTATTTATCCATATATCAACTTCTGTTGTATTAGTAACCAGGAATCTTCCGACATAAACATCACTGTACCAGTCACAACCATCAATATATAATTCTCCAAACGCCCTATTTCCATTGTAATCCCAGTTAGATGTATATGGAACGACATCTGAAAAGTAGAGATCACATGGAGTGAAATCATTTGCACTTCCATTATGTATCTTTACCATCCTCGCTCCGAGATTACTTTCATCTCCACCCATAATAAAATAAATCAATCCATGATTCTGATGATAATCTTTTACAAATTC
>CBDUTX010000378.1:0-2333 GCA_965370235.1 uncultured Desulfuromonadaceae bacterium
AGAATTTCCCTGAGATGTTTTCAATCAAGGCAACAAAAAATAATGATTGAAAAAAGGATAAGTAGAAAATATGCAAAACAATATTGCATATTTCAAAAACGTTTAAACATAAAACCTTAAAGTTTGTATCAATCTTAGAAAGTCAACCTCAATCCTGTGTGAAATTTTATTATAAGAGTATTGCTTTGGATAGTTCAGGGAAATATCTAAAAAGAGAAAAAATCTCCAGTAAGAAAAAAAATATTTCAAATATAATAAAGATTGTGTTGATCTACTTTATATCAGATTATTTTTAATTTGTACTTTAGAATATATATCAACATATAATTAGTATTATCAACAAATTTCTTTACAAATTACTCTTGATTTATTCAATATCAGTTAATATTCTATTTTAATATAAATTCAAAATAATATAGATGTTAGATGTAATAATAATTTAAATATTACAATCATGGAGAAAAATGAAAAAAAAGAACAATCTGTATTAATGCTTTTGATAGAGAAAGATTGATGAGATTAATTGAAAATAGTACGAATTTTAATAATCCGGATAAAATTTATTTACAGGAGATTATAACTTATAGAAAAGCCAAAAGAGAATACTGAGGTAGAAAGCCCTGAACCGAAGGTAATTACTCTGGATCTGATATCAGAGAAATACAGGTGTATACTGGGAGGTCCCCCGGAGACGGTGACCATGCACTCCGGTCTTGTTGTGCTGTCTCCCGGAACATCAGTTGGCATCCATAATACGAAAAACTACGAAGAAGTTCTTGTCGTATTTACAGGTGAAGGTGAGATGATTACAACTGGAGGTCCTACACTCATCCTAAAAGCTGGGACTGTAGCATACTGTCCACCACGGACCGAGCACAATGTAATCAATATCGGAAAAGGTCTGCTGCGGTATCTGTATGTAGTTGCAAATGCGGAGTAGAATGTTCAGAGCAATCAACCAACTCGTCGTTAGCTGGTACTTGTTAGATGTTATGCGAAAAGGTAGATAATGAAATATATTGAATACAAAAATCCTAAAGATTTTTTGGATGTTTGTCGCTCTGTTTTTGAGGAGAAAGAAGCTCTTTATGGTCTCATGTTAGGGATATCGCTTCGCTTAGTTGAGAATCCGTTGCATTATGGTAGTCAACCTTTACTTGTAACAATTAACAATAATTCAAAAGTAGATCTTGTAGCTCTGATGACTCCACCTTATAAACTTCAAATTGCCTTACTGAATACTGGTTTGTTTGAATCAATTAAGCTCTTAGTTTTAAAATTACAGGAGAAGGGCTGGCATATTCCTGCAGTGATGGGAGAGGAGAAAGTCGTAAAGATTTTTGAGTCTTATTGGAACAAGGTTGCCGGCACCTTCAGTCATGATCTGTACACTTTATACGGATTTAAGCAATCCAACATCTAATCAAAGAATTGGTTATAATGTTGTTGCAGATGTTATGGATGTGCATTTTGTGAGGTGGAACATAGGGATGTATAAACGGAAATTCCTCTCACTGCACTACAAAATACAGGTGAACTCAAGCATTGAAAGATCTGCTACACAGCACAACCGTAGATAGGAAATATTATTGGCAACCGATATCAACGACCTTTTCCGTTTAAGGAAAAATGAAGTTAAACCAGCTGCAGAAATGCTTGCCAGGGCATTTCAAAATGACTCACTATATACCTATGTCATTCCAAATGCAGATGAAAGAAAAAAAATCTTACCCTATTACTTTCAGTTCCGAATTTGCTATGGTGTCTTGTACGGTGAGGTTTATGCCATATCCCCAAATTTGGAAGGGCTTGCAGTGTGGGTTCCTTCTGAAAAAGTTCACATGACGCAATGGAGAATGTTTCGGGCTGGGGGTTTTCACCTTTATCTCAAAGCAGGGAAGAAAGTCATTTCAAGACTAAACTCGATTGAGGATTATGTTTTCTCAATACACAGACATCATGCAGATTTTCCCCACTGGCATTTATCACCGGTTGCTGTAGACCCATCATGTCAGGGGAAAGGGTATGCGAAAATCCTGTTAAAGGCGATGCTGACTCGAATAGACCATGAGGAGTTACCTTGTTTTCTTGAAACCCAAAGTGAAAAGAATGTATCTATCTACCTGCGTTACGGATTCAAAGTAGTTGAGAGAGGAGTTATTCCTGGCTCCGAGATTCATCATTGGGCAATGTTAAGAGAAAAACCGTTGTCTCAAGTGTAAATTACACTTTTTATATCCCAATTTTACAGCTTAAAAATTAACCTATCCACTTTCAAGAAATGTGAAGTTAAGTTATTCTTCAATTAGCTGAAGTTGGATTAAAATAAATTT
>CBDUTX010000379.1:0-2325 GCA_965370235.1 uncultured Desulfuromonadaceae bacterium
CCATTCTCTCATCCGGTATTTTATTTAAAAGCTCAAGATAATTTATATCATTTTTTTTTAAAGTTTCTTTTTCTCTGATAATCATCCTTCTAGCAATATCTACATCTATTTCAGGATGAAACTGCATAGATACAACAGGTATTTCTGCATGTATCATAGTATGTATATTACAATTTTCTGATTTTGCATAAACTTCAAACCCTTCAGGAAGTGAGATAACTTCATCATAATGAGAAGACATAACATAAAACGGATTAGATAATCCTTCAAATAAAGGATGATCTTTTATTATATCAATTGAAATAAAAGTCATTTCAACTCTTGCAGCTTTACCTACTGAATCTTTCCCGCAAAAAGATCTTGCAATTAACTGATGCCCATAACATACAGCAAGAATAGGTATATTATCATTAACCGATTTTCTAACATATCCTAAAAGGTTTTCAGTCCATTGATAATCATCGATAATAGAATATTCAGATCCTGTAAGAATTAAGACATCATTCTTTTTCAATTCCGGATATGGAGGAGTAAAACCATTGATCTGCAGTGGTTCACAGAGATTTTCAATATCTCTTTTGAACATAAAATAACTGTCCTGTTTAAAACTTAGATCAATAATATATACTTTCATAATTCAAATATTGAAAAATTCCAATATCAATATGAATCGTGTAAATCTATTTTCCACTCTCCATCTTCAATAATTAAATTTATCTCATCGTCAAAAATATCATCTTCACTATAAATTCTGACAAAAGCACAGTCACCTGTGATATTTTCCGATATAACCTCATATTCAAATTCAATAAATGGATTATCTCCTTCCATAACAACAAGAAGTACAAATTTTTCCTTCAATGTCATATTATGGAAATCTTCAATAGACAAATTATATTCAGCAAATGTTTCACTTATCTGGTTTGTGTCATTATCATAAAACAAATCTTTTTCAAAAGAAAAAACAAGTTTATTGAGTAAATTTTCAGATAAATAGACAACTGCTCTGTCATAATTTTCGATTTTTAAAGCTTCAATAAAATTTACAACAACAACTGAAGGTGAATTATGTTTTTTTAAAACACTGCAGGAAATCATTGACATAATAATTAAAATAAAAATAATTTTCGTTTTCATAAAATTCTCCAATTTGATGGCTTTATTTAAAAATTTCTTATTCAATTTCTTCACTTTATACACCGGAAGCTGTATCATCAATTGCTATTTCTGAATGGATTTTGAGTAACCTATCAGAAATATAAGAAAAATAAATTTTAAAAGTTTCAAATTTTTCTCCTTTAAATAAAATTAGTCTTTTTTTTATTTATTACATGGTCTTTTATAAAAAAAGGAAGATAACATAATACTATTAAAAATAATCCAAAAATTTCCATAGAAATAATATACCAGGGCCAGTGACCAAAATAATCAAGAATAGATGAATTCAATGGTTTCCTGCAGAGATAACAATAATTAGCATTAAGCAATATATTTGCTAATGCAACAATAATCAGATAGAACTGGGTAAATAAAATAACTCTCAGTATTGATTTAGGTGTTGGTCTTAACTTAAAAATAAAAACCATAAAGAGTGCTGAAACAATTACAAGCGAATGATTGGAAAAGAAGAGAATGAATCCGATGTCAGGGAAAGATGAAAACAAATCCGGTGTCAGTAAAGCCTGTGTTGATCCTCCAATAGCCCAAAAATATGTTAATTCAAAAGTATATTTGTTCTTTGTCAACAAAGTAAATATAGCCCAGAGGATTGTTATATCACAAATATTCAGAGGAAGATCATATTTCAGGTTAAAGCCATATGGAATTAACCTGTGAATATAAGTTAATACAATAGTGAGAATTAATAAAATCATTAAAATTACTGTAAATATTTTCTTTACTCTTTTACTTTTTTTGATATAAGGAGGAAAAATAAATAAAAAAACAAGAAATAAAGTAATTAAAATTACTGAAATATGTTGAATATTCCATAGCTGAGATTTCATTGACAAACTCCTTTAAAAGTATAAGAACTATAATTGATTTTACCAAAACAGAAAGAAAAATGCATTTCAAACTAAAAAAATATATTGTAATATATATATTGCATTTGCAAATAATACTTTACTATGTTATAATAGTATATATGATAAATGATTTGATTATTTAAATAGAATATTATTCACAGGCTCCGGTTCTGATATAACCAAATCCAGCCGAAGATTGGGAATTTCAGGGCTTGAGCCTTTTTTTACTTTAAAACTTTTAAAAATATTTATATGTTTTAAATATAAAATGAATAACAAAAAATGAAATGTCAATATA
>CBDUTX010000380.1:0-2321 GCA_965370235.1 uncultured Desulfuromonadaceae bacterium
TTCTATTAACATAGGACTCTTCTATTTTAAAAGAAGCTATGCTTTTATTCTTCATTCTGTAGAACTTGAAATCTTCAGGAAAAAAAAATGGATGTTGAGTTACAAACATATATGAAAGATCTTCTTTTTCAAGTAATAATAAAAACATTTCTCTTTCATCTTTACTCAGGTGAATTAATATCTCATCAAAGAAAATAAATTTTTTCCCGGAAAGTATGATTGAAACAGTTAGAAGTTTTAAAATCTGGAAATAATTGAGAGTGGAGGTCCTTTGAGTGATATCAATATTCCACTGATCTTTCATTATCTTATATTTTCCCATAGCTTTGCTTTGTTCTAACGTGCTGTTCTCAAGACCAAAGAAAAGCTCTCTCTGTGATGTTTGAAATAATATCTGAGATTTCAAATTCTGTCTTAATATACCGGTCTTTTGCAGAACTTCATATTTTAAATTTAAACTTGGAATAATTTGTACTTTTCCAGTTGATGGTTTAACCAGACCTGATAGGATCAGAATAAAAGTGCTTTTTCCACATCCTACATCACCTGTTATCACCTTTCTGTCACCTGTAGAAATGGAAAAATTAAGTTTGTCTAATATTTGATTTCCATTGTATGAAAATGATATGTTTTCTGCTCTTATTTCCATAAAGTGAGTGTAGGGGTTTGCCTTCTTGTTATAAGTTTATTTTAACCTCTGCAGAATCGGCATATGTTTTTAATAAAATTTGTAATCATTACTTATAAATCCTTGATGTTCCTTTAAATTAATCGATAATATATAAAGTATTTTATCTGGAATTTTATTATTATGTAAAGAGTTTAAATATTATAACTTGATAATTTACCTTGCAATATTGATAAATATTGATATCATTAGACTCTATTTAATAAGACAGGTTAGTTAAATAGGGTTGAAATAAATTGTAATTATCACATGTTGTTACACTTGACATTTTCCTTTACAAATTAAAATGTAGGTGGATTCGAACTTTAAAGGAAGTTTAAAAAAAATATATGGAAAAATTTATAGCTTTGGGTCTTTCAGAAAAAAATATTCGGATTTTAAAATTAAAGGGATTTGAAGAACCAACTGAGATACAGGTTCTGACAATTCCTCTGCTTTTAGAAAAAAACATTGATATTATTGCTCAAGCTCAAACAGGTACAGGCAAAACTGCAGCTTTTGCCTTACCTCTTATAGAGAAGTTAGATCCGTCAATTAATAAGGTTCAGGCAATTATTCTTGCACCTACAAGAGAGCTCGTTATTCAGGTATGTGAAGAGATCAATTCACTCAAAGGAGATAACGAACTTGTTGTAGCTCCGATATATGGCGGGCAGTCAATAGGTATGCAGCTTAAAAAATTAAGAAGAGGAGTTTCAATTGTTGTAGGAACTCCCGGTCGTATTCTCGATCATCTTGGACGTAAAAGTTTACGTTTGGAATCTATAAAGTATTTTATTCTTGATGAAGCGGATGAAATGCTCAACATGGGATTTATTGAAGACATTGAGCGTATTCTTGATTGCAGTCCCAAACAAAAACGTGTTCTTCTATTTTCAGCAACAATGCCCAGTAGAATTAAAAAACTTGCAGAGAAGTATATGGGAGAATATCGACATGTAAGACCAAAAACACCACTGACAACAAGTCTTACGGATCAAATTTATTTTGAAGTAGCAAATCGGGATAAATTCGAGGCTTTATGCAGAATTATTGATATTGAAAATGAATTTTACGGTCTGATATTTTGCAGAACAAAAATAGATGTAGATGATCTTTCCACTCATCTTATTGAGAGAGGATATTCCGCAGATGGTTTGCATGGTGATATATCTCAGCAACAAAGAGAAAGAACGCTTAACAAATTCAGAAATAAAAAGACATCGATACTTGTTGCTACTGATGTTGCAGCTCGAGGGATAGATGTGATCAAACTGAGTCATGTAATAAATTATTCCATACCCCATAACCCGGAAGCTTATATTCATAGAATCGGCAGAACAGGAAGAGCAGGAAAACAGGGAACTGCGATTACCTTTGTAACTTCTGCAGAATTTAGAAAATTGGGATTTATAAAACGTATTGCTAAAGCTGATATAAGAAAACAAAAAGTTCCGCAAGTAAAAGATATAATCAATGTTAAAAAGAAGAAAATCATAGAAGATATTGAAAGAATTATTAACAAGAATCAATTTGATGACTATAGAAAAATAGCAAATAAATTAATTAAAAATAACAGTGAAGAAGATGTAATAGCTGCTATTTTGAAATATTTATTTGGAAAAACTCTTGATGAGAGCAGTTATCGAAAGAT
>CBDUTX010000381.1:0-2315 GCA_965370235.1 uncultured Desulfuromonadaceae bacterium
TAATCCAGGGCTTTTTCATTGAATTTTAAGCTCCCATACAAAGTACCAATATTCCCTAAAGTATCAGCTATCTTTGTTTCAGAATAATTTGGTATCTGTTTTTCAAATTGTAATGCTTCGATTTGAAATTTAAGAGCTTTGTCATACTTGCTCATTCTTTTATAAACCAGTCCTAAATTACTGAGTGATGAAGAAATCACTTTTTTATTTCCAATCTCAGTAGCTATTTCAAGTGATTTATTGAGATTTTCAATTGCTATTTCATAATTGCATAGATAATAATATATTAAACCGATATTATTGTATAAATGGCTTTTAATATTTTTTTTATCTTTACTTAGTTTAAGGTTTTTATGAAAATAAAATAGAGCTTCTTCAAAATTACCAGATCTAGCATAAATATCTCCAATTATATTATTTGCTTCAATTTGTCTTGCTACATTTTTTAATTTTTTAGAAATAATATAAGAATTTTTTGCAAATTTTATTGATTTATTTATATCAGTTTTTATATAATACTTACTCAATTTTATAAAAAGACTGATTTTTTCTTTTTCTGTTGCTGATTTAAGGTTTTGTTCAATTCTTTCAATATTTTCCATTACTTCCTCATTTAAAAGATATGATTAAAACCGAATATATTTTGTATAAAATCTACAATTAGAATAAAATATAATTTTAACATAAAAAATAAAATATTACAAATATAATATTATTTTTTTATCAAAATGAATAGACATTTAGAAAAAAGTAAGCTATGCAGTTTATTCACTAATCATTCAGTGTTGTTAAAAAATTATATACCTACTTAGACTATAAATAAATTTAATTTTTTACATTTGAGATTTCAGATATTCAATAATATCCATATAATCATGCATTTCAGCTAAATCGAGAGGAGTAAGCCCATCTATATCCATGAGATCTAAAATGGCTCCGTTTTCAACAAGTTCAATAACAATATCCAACTCACCGCTTTCAACAGCCTGGTGCAGAGGAGTTTTCAGATTAATATCAAGTGCATTAATATCAGCTCCTGATTTTATCAATTCAGAGACTATATCGAGATACCCATTAGTAGCAGCATAATGCAAAGCTGTCTCTAAATCAGTGCTCTCTCTATTTACATTAACATCATAATTTATAAGAAGTTTCAATATGAAGAAATATCCAATTTCCGCTGCATCATGAATAGCTGAATAACCGTATAAATCCTGAAGATCAACATCTGCACCTGCAAAGAGTAATTCCTGAACACATAAATAATGTCCGTTAAACACTGCAAGAAGCAAAGGTGTTTCCCCCCATTCATTTCGTAAATCGACATCAAGACCAAGGTCTATTAACTCCTGAACTATATTGTAATGACCTTTTTCGGCTGTTATGTGAAGTGCAGTATTTCCGGAATCTCCCCATACTTTCTGAGAATAATCAGCACCGGTACTGACCAGCTCCTGTAATATCATAAGACGTCCATTCCGTGCAGCAAGGTGTATCGGGTTCCAATATCCGGCAAATTCACTGCCAATGCTTGTCTCCCCTGCAATATTAATATCAGCTCCATTTTGAAGAAGTAATAAAACAACTTCATCTCTTCCCTCTCTCACCGCAAATAACAATGGCGACCATGAGTATTCATCCTGACAATCGACATCAACACCATAGGACAATAAATCACTGACAATATCAAAGTTACCTTCTTCAGCAGATACATGTAGAGCATATTCCAATTCACTCAATTCCGTTGCTGATTCGTCATAATCCAGATCATCAATCCATACCTGTGTTTCTTTTTTTAAAACCGACGAACATGATGATACGATCATAATAAGAACAAGTGTTATCAGGAAATTAATTAATTGGAACATTTTTTTATTCATAATTACCTCTCTTTATAATAATTATCTCCACAACTACACTTGTTCTGTAAACATTTTTATTAAATAAAGTTAAATATTGTTCTATTTTTTACCTGCTTTTTTCTTTTTAGAGACATTTTTTTTCTGAATGAGGACAGCCTGTGCAGAAGCAAGTCTTGCTATTGGAACTCTTAAAGGTGAACAAGAAACATAATCAAGATCTGCCCTATTGAAAAAGTAAATGGATTTAGGGTCTCCTCCATGTTCTCCACATACACCAATTTTCAATTTATTTTTATTCTTTCTGCCAAGTTCTATTGCAATACTTATCAATTTTCCAATCCCTTTAATATCCAGAGATTGAAATGGATCTTTTTCATATATTCCTAACTCGATATATTCATCGAGGAATTTACCTGCATCATCTCTTGAGAAACCAGAACCCATCTGTGTTAA
>CBDUTX010000382.1:0-2303 GCA_965370235.1 uncultured Desulfuromonadaceae bacterium
AAAAAAAAAATCTGTTATTGATTTAATTGATATTAAATTAGATTTAGGGAACCTGAAATATAGTACAAAAAAAGTGATATTCCATGTTTATAACCAGAAATTAGTTTCTTCTATCAAGAAAACACAAGATAAAAAAGTACTTAAAATTGATAATGGATTAATTTCAATTAAAGCAAATCCTAATTTTTCTCCTGGGATTTTTTCCTGTAAGTATAATAATAATGAGTGGCTACATTCATCTTATCCTGAAAGACATCCAAAATCGTGGTATAATCCATGGGCAGGTGGTTTATATTGTTATCCTGAAAGATATGATAATAAATCATTATTTAATGAAATGAGCAAAGCTGAATTTTCTACAAAAGTGGATACATTTGGCAATGAGTGGACTGGAATCAAAATAAAAACAAAAATCAGTAATTATAAGAAATTAAATAATCTTCAGTGGCATCAATATTTTATGTTATTACCCGGACTTCCGGTTCTTATGTATAAAATTATTATTTATCAGAATACCGGAAAATATTTAAGACATCTCCCTATAAATACATGTTGTTTTATTAAAGTTGATGAGGAGATAAAAAATACTTCTTTTATACTTCAAAATAAAGATGGAGGATTTACTGAAATTATTTCAGGAGGAGAAGGATTGCAATATACATACAATTCTTGCTTTACTATTCAGGGGAAGAGAAGAAAAATTATTATTTTTTGTAAATCCTGAAAAAACAAAAATCTCTCTTGAAGTTGATAATGAGTTATTAAGTACATACTTTACTGAATATTTATTCTGTGCTGATAAAGATAAATTTGATTTACCAGAGAAATTTTTGATTTTTTCTGATGATTTTTTCAAATATCAATGGCTAAGGGATTTAAATTTTATTGAATTAATTATTTAATATTAAAAGAAAATATTTTTGGATAAACCTGAAATTTAGATTATTTTTTATTGAAAATATTTTTTTAATATTTGTTAAGACATAATTGTTAATTTAAAATAGATATGTTGCATACAGTGATAAAATAAATTATAATACTTTTTTTTAACAAGAAATGTTTATCATAAAGATATTTTGTAAAAATACATTTTAACAATAAAAATACTTGGATTGATATGTTTGATGAATTAGATAAATTAATAGATTCAGAGATATTTAAATCACATTTAAAAATTAACACATTGGAACTTCAAGAAGGTGAAAGACGTGAAGTGTCAATCCTTTTTGCAGATGTTACAGGTTTTACTTCAATTTCTGAAAAACTCGATCCTGAACAGTTGAGAACAATTCTTGATAAATTAATGCAATTATTTACAATATGTATCAAGCATTATGGTGTATATGTTGATAAATATGAAGGTGATCTTGTAATGGCATTGTTTGGGGCTAAAATTGCCACTGAGCAGGATACTGAAAGAGCTATTAATGCTGCATTATCAATGTTGGGGAAATTAAATAAATTTAATGAATTATTGAATGAAAATCCTGATTTTAAAGGATTAAAACTTAATGTAAGGATTGGTATAAATACTGGTTTAGTGACAACAGGTAAAATTGGAGAAAAAAGAGAAGGAGATTTCACAGTATATGGAGATGCTGTGAATCTTGCTTCACGAATGGAATCTAATGCACCGATTAATTCAATAATGATACCAGATGGAACAAAAAAAATAGTTGAAAATGTTTTTACTTTTAAGGATATTGGAGAAATTAAAATAAAGGGAAAAGAAAAAACGGTAAAAGTATATTTGGTTAAAAGTATAAACTTAAAACATATGAAATTTTGTAATGTTAAAGAGGATTCTGTTTTTGTTGGTAGAGAATTTGAAATGAAATTATTAAGTGAGAAGTATATTAAAATAAAAACTAATCTTTTATCAGAAAAAATTTCAAAGAATTTAAAACAGATTGTTGTTGGTATTAAAGGTAGTGCCGGATTAGGTAAATCAAGGTTAATATATGAATTCCTGAAGAAGAAATGTAAAAATAAATATGTCTTAATAGGGTCAGTACCTACTATAGTACAAAATCCGTATTGTGTGTTTACATCTATGATAAGAGAATATTTTAAAATCACTTATGATGATACAAATAAGTGTAAGAAAGAAAAATTAGAAGAAGGTTATAGAGAAATAAAACTAAATTTAACATCAAAAGAAGAGATCAATATATTTCAAGACACTCTTCCTATAATTGGTTATCTTATAGGAATTAAGTATGATGATATCAGACTTAATTTGAATTCTAAGGAACTTCAAACTTATATTAATACATCAATAAGATATTTTTTAGAAGCAACTG
>CBDUTX010000383.1:0-2279 GCA_965370235.1 uncultured Desulfuromonadaceae bacterium
TCTGTGATAATTCATAAAACGATAAAGTTTTTTGCGAAGCAAAAGATTTTATCATCTGTGTTATATTCTTTCGTGTTAATTCGTGTCATTCGCGAAGCCCAACGAAGCTTGTTAGAATTAGCGAAGTTGTGGTGGATAAAATTCTTTATTTGTGGTGATGGGCTCTGTGGTCTCTACATTCCTCCGCCTGCTTGCCGCAGACAAATGCTCTCGGTGGTTAGATATTATTGGATTGGGTGGGCTGGGCATTGTGATTTATATTCTCTGTGTTTTATTTCAAATCAGGAAATTTATTTCCTGATTATTCTCGAAGAGAATGGTCAGGTTGTTAATGTAGATTTATGAATTTATTCATATAAACCAAATTAATAAACTGATATTTGAAATAAACCGTGTTCTCTGTGGTAAAAAATCTTCAGGAGTAGTTGGGAGTGGTTAAATATTAGGCAGGTATGGATTATGCAGAGGAGAATACATGATTCCCCTCTACATAGTTAAATTTATTATCTGATAATAGAAAATCTTTCTGTAAACACTTTATCATCTAATTTTATGTTTACAAAGTAAATCCCCGGGGAATAATTACTGATATCTACAATATAATTGTAATTTCCTTCAATCTGGAAACCCCTGTTGATATCTTCGATCATTCTTCCGTTTACCGCATAAATTCTGAAATCTACACTTTGAGGTGAATTTAAATTAACCGATAATTGCAAAGAACCTGTTCGGGGAAGGTGATCAATAAAAAAGGTTTGATTCTGTGAAACCGGTTCGGGTTCTTCTGCTATCGAGAGAGAATTGTTTAAATATAAATACAAGGAATCACGATAATTCCCCAAAAGTATATCAACTTTTCCATCTTCATTCCAGTCATCGATCCAAACTCTTGTATCAGTCTGACCTGAAGGCCATGCAATAGCAGAACCATTGCTTTCAAGCATAACAATCTGATTGAATACCGGAGAAGCATTGGTACCTACATTTTCTGTATAGTAGACATGTCCGTAATCCTCTCCCATGACCAGGTCTTTCTTACCATCGAGATTCATGTCTCTTGCTTGAGGAGTAATTCTACTGTATGCGATATATGATCCATTGCAGAGAATTTCAGTATAAGTAGTAAAAAGATGACTTGAAGTTGTACCTGAATTTAAATACAGTCTAATCCTACCCGGACTTTCACTACCTAAAAGAAGATCGAGAAGTCCATCTTCATTCCAGTCTACAACACATGGTGCTGAACTATTCCCAATATCAATCGTTGTTCCGTTAGCGACAATATCCGGTTCCGCTGTTAAATCACCGTTTGAAAGTCTCCTGAAATAATTAACATATCCATTTCTGTCACCTACAATTAAATCGAGATAACCATCACCATTGATATCCACTACCTGTGGATTAGTTGCTCCGGTGCATCAACCATAAGGCAGTTGTATGATCGATCCATCGGCTTGCATGTATGAGTAAGTTGTAAAAACGGGACTACTATTAGTTCCAGAGTTAATATACAATCTTATATTTCCACCTGTATATTGTCCAACGAGCAAATCTTTTACTCCATCTCCATCCCAGTCGACAACACTTGGCGCTGCATGAGCAGATACAGTGAGAGGAACTCCATTAGCAAGAACATGGACAGGTGCAGCAAATGTCGGGGCATCGGCACTCAGCAATAGAGGAAAAAACAACAAAGTAACAAATAATAATTTCACTTCATACCTCCTTTAATATTTCCTAAAATAATTATAAATATAGTATGAAGCAAATAATATACTTAAATTGAGAAAAAGCATAATTGTTTTTATTCGACTAAAGGTTTTAAGTCAACAAACCATATAAAACCTTTAGGAATCATACCGGAATGTGTGACAAAAAGAATAGTATCAGATACTGCGAGTCTTTCAGCAGGGGAAACACTTCTGCAGTAAGCAATTAGAGAACCTTCTTTATCAAAAATATTCACTCCCTGAACATCGGAAGAGACAAAAACAAACCTTTCATCGTAAAGTATTTCATAAGCAGGTACAGTATCAATTATATTTTTAAGTGAAATATCAGACAGATCAGAGATATCATAGATATACAGTCCATTGCTTTCACAGGCTACAAAAAGATTATCTTCAACTATCTCAATTCCTGAAATCGAAGGAAGATCTTCAATCAAACTCAATATTTCATTATTTTCCCTTGAAACAATATATATTATTTTTTTATTCCAGGAGGAAGCAACAATGATATCTTCATTGACATCAATATAGGATATACTACCCTCAATT
>CBDUTX010000384.1:0-2273 GCA_965370235.1 uncultured Desulfuromonadaceae bacterium
AGAAATCAAATTTATAAAGGATGAACTTATTTTTAAAGACAATAATTTTTTTAATCCTGCTTTTGATATAGTCCCTTATAACTTGATTACCGGAATAATCACTGAAGATGGTCTGTGGAAAACAATGAACAATGCCCACCCCAACCCGGAAGAATTTATCCACTTTTAATGGGAGTTGAAAAATTAAATAAACCATTTACAGTGCTCTGGCTAGATAATAAACTTATGCGGATAGTCTGGACTGCTTGAAAAAAAATTGGGTGTTTTTATGACGCTTTTTAGCCCCGTGAAAATCGGTGTTTAATAATTAATGAAATTCTATGGGACACATTTACAGAGATATTGTATCCTAATTATGTATAAAACCTGAAGTTTTTTTAATACTGTGTACTTTTCTATAAGAACAAGGGAAGAATATATATTGAATAGAGGAAAATAAATTTGGTTGAGTTAAAAATAACAAATCTGAAGAAAAGTTTTGGAGATAAATTCAGTTTAGATAATATTAATTTAACTCTTAAAAGTGGAGATCTTTTTGTTTATATTGGACCAAATGGAGCTGGGAAAACTACAACTGTTCGATGTCTTTTAAATCTTTACAAGTTCGATAAGGGTAGTATTTATTTTCAAAAAAATAAGAAACCTCTTAAAAGAAATAAAATTGGTTTTGTCTTAGAAAAAGAAAAACCTTATGATGAACTGACATCAATTGAGTATCTTTCACTTTTTGGTAATATTTACTGATTTAAAGATATAAATAATAAAATAAAAGAATTTCTTAAAAATATAAATTTAAATGAAGATAAGAAAAAAAAAATTAAATCTTTTTCAAATGGGATGAAGAAAAAGCTTATACTTGCAAAAGCTCTTATATCTGAACCAAATATTTTAATTCTTGATGAACCATTGGAAGGGCTTGAAGTTGAGACAAGGAGAGAGATAAAAGATATTTTAAAAGATGAAGTTTTAAAAGGTAATATTATTTTCATAACAACCCATAATTTATTTGAAGCTGAAAATTTTTGTAATACACTTGGGATTATAGATAATGGCAAATTGCTTGGGAAGTGGAATATATCTGATTTAGATTGTTCATTAGAGGAATTTTATCTTAAGAGGAAGAAAAATGAGATTGTATAAATCACTTGTTAAGGCTGAAATCATAAATGTTTTTAGAAGTTTTAGAATCGGACTTATACTTATTTGTATTATTCTAACAATTATGTTATTTGGATTGTTTTATTCAATATCATCTGGTGAATTATTATTCCCTAAAATTATTATTATGTATATGATTCCCTGCTTGATGTTTCCAATTATGAGTCAACAGTTAATTAATAAATTGTTCTATACTCCAAAGCAGGAAGGTACGATAATATCTCTTTTAGCATCACAGATTTCACCTGTATTAATCTGTTTTTCAAAAGTTACTGTATTATTTATTTTTATTTACATAATTTATATTGTTATATCAATAACTACTTCATTAGGTAGTTGTTTTTTTAATCTCAAACCATTTTTTATGGTAAACAATTGGTATGAAAATATAATTTATTTTATATTAGCTCCATTGTTATGTATTAGTTTTATGTCACTTGAGGGATGTTTGTTTTTAATATTAAGAGATCAACCACTTGCAAAGAATATTCCAATTTTATTAATGATTGGTTTAATTATTATTACTGTACGAATTGGTAAGTTAAATATATTTTATAATATATCATATAATAATATTATTTTATTAACTTTTTTGTTCACATTTCTTTTTTTCCTAATTTCAATTTTTGTACTTAACAGAATTTCAAAAGATCACTTAATTTAATAAATATTCAAACTAAATGATATCTTAAGAAATATCTTAAACCACAGAGAAATGATTATACTTGAGAAGTTGATTTTTGTATTATAGAATTTTAAAAAAATTAAAATTTTGATTTGAAAGGAGCAATTATGAATTCACAAGAGAATAAATTTACTACAATTGAAGAGATAATTCAATGTGCAATTGAAAAAGAACAGGAAGCATATGAATTTTACCGGGAATGGGCTGAAAAGCTTGATCACAGAGAGATCAGAGAAGTATTTTGTGAATTTGCCGAAGACGAATTAAAACATAAGAATAAATTGCTGAATCTTAACTTAGAGGAAAATTTTAAAGTTACTGATAAAGAAATTGAAGACCTTAAAATTGCTGATTACCTTGTTGATGTAAGTCCGTATGAAGAGATAAATTATCAGGATGCCTTGATCATATCTATGAAACGTGAAAAGGA
>CBDUTX010000385.1:0-2263 GCA_965370235.1 uncultured Desulfuromonadaceae bacterium
ATGAAAATAAGTTACAAGTAGCAAGTTGAAAGTTGCAAGGAAAATAACAATGAGCTTAAAACAATTAACAAAGCCCAGCCCCTCACCATGAAGAATAGAACGCTATAAGACAATGAGTAATGACCTTCCTCACATAGAAGAATAAAAAATAATAAATAGAGATAATATTATAAGGATAAGAAAAAAGTTAGTTCAGTAAGTTGTAAGATTCAGGTGTTAGAGATATCAATGTCTTCATTAATTTATAATTTAAATCTTTTGCCTTTTTTTTTGAGATATAAAGCTGAGAAAGTATTTCCCTCATTCTTAGAATCTCTTTAAGATGTTTGTTCCATTTTGGATCAGCAGTTGAAAGATCAATTAATTCAAATGCTCTTTCATAACACTTATTAACTTCATTAAAATTATTATTGATTAATAAATTGTTTGCTCTGTTAATTTCATTAGCAATTATCAGTATTTGTTTTCCCCTTGAGAATAAATTCCATTTTTCACAAGTCATGTTTCTATGATAGATAAGTTTATACATTTATCAATAGTCTAAGTACAATATCTTTGATTTTTTTTCTTATTTGTTTATCCTGAACTTCCATACTCATATTTCCTGCAGAAGGTCTGATATTAATAAACGAAGTGAATTCTAAAAAACCATCACCTTCTATTGCAGGATATATATTTGCACCCCATAAATCTAATTGATCTGATCCCTTTTGAAGAAGGAGTTCTTCAAGGTCTGAATGCATTTCGGCATCTATTGCCAGAATCTTCCTTTTAATATCAATAACAATCTTAAGCATGTCAGAAAATTCAACATCTCTTTGCTGCCATATTTTATCAATATTTATTGGTTTTTTAATTATCTTCATCGATAAGAGTTATTTTTATTTTTTGTATATTGGCATCCATTGGAGTTTTGGTTCTTTGAGAGTTGAATTCCAGATATACTTTTCAATTTTTTCTTTGAGGGAGTTATCGATTTCTTTAGAAACAGGATAGATCTTTGAATTAAGTATTCTATCAAGAATATTGACAGTTGCTTCAACTGTAACCTTTAATCCTTCTTCTGATATGTGTTTTATATCGTCCTGGGGTGTATGAATGTAAAAGGATGTTTTACCGCCAAATCTTGCTATATTAATTGACGGAATCTCATATACAGAAAAAGGCATACAATCACTGCTGTATAAATCAAGAGAAGTCTTAAATTGATAACCTATTTCTCTTGTAATCCCGTCAACATAACCGAGTAGTTTTTTTGTGCCAATAATAGAAAAAATATTTCTTCCAAGGTCATCACCTGTAACATCAATATTTACCACAAGCGAAATATTTTCTTTTACTTCTTTTTTATGTTTTTTTACATAGTTAAAACTACCAAGTAATCCCAGTTCTTCACCGGAGAACCAAATTATTTTTAAATCTCTTTCAGGTTTATGTTTTGAAAAATATTCTGCTACTTTAAGGAGAGTGACCGAACCTCCTCCATTATCAGATGCTCCCGGAGACCTTGAGACAGTGTCGTAATGACCAACAGCAAGGGTGAGGTTTTCATCCAAGCCTTTTCCTTTAATAGTTGTTATTATGTTGTTGGCGATTCTTTTTTCAACTTTTTGATTTACTTTTAGAGTTATTTTTTCTCCGGAATGTTTTATAAGTTTAGCTCCTTCTTCATAAGATATCGTAATAGATGGGGTGTAGCCTTTTTTAAAGTTTTCCTGTCTGTAGGACAAACTCGGTGCCTGCTTAAGTGGATTCCCTATGTATATGAATGCTTTGATTTTACCTTTATTTAGTTCTTCGGAGACCTTCCTTGAATATGAATAAGATAGTATGATTTTATTTTTAAAAGCATTTTTATTTGAGATGATAATATCTGCATTCTCAAGGAAAAGCATTTCACCGGTAATACTACAGTTTTTTGTTAATCCAAAAGGATGAGCAATAAATTTATCTTTATCAGTTATTATCTCTGCTGAACCTGTTTCAAATGAGAATATTTCAAATTTCTCCAATTTATATTTTAATCCAATGTTTTTGAGATATGATCCAATTATTTTAATTGCCTTTTTCTCTCCCTTTGATCCTGCAAGTCTTTCAAAATTTAGTTCTTTTAAGATATTTTTAGGATTCAGCATTTTTTGACTCCTTTATTATATTTACTTAGGAATTATCAGTAATTAGGATTTATTCGTCAATGATTATAATGAGCAATGAAAATAAGTTACAAGTAGCAAGTTGAAAGTTGCAAGGAAAAAAACAATGA
>CBDUTX010000386.1:0-2250 GCA_965370235.1 uncultured Desulfuromonadaceae bacterium
TGAATTTTTTAAAATATTTTTTATGAAAGTTTCTGTAAGATCTTTATTAAAATGTTTTATTATAATCTCTTTTTGATCAATATCTTTATCAATTAGTAATTTTGGTTTTGTGCCATCATCATTAAATCTACTTGTTGATATAATTATCAAAGGGAAGTTTTCTATATTTCTTGTTATTATCTGAAACACCTTATGCGAGTCCCTGTCGAGGAAATGAAGATCTTCAAGAATTAGAACAATTGGTTTTAAAAGAGATAATCCTTTAAAAAAAGTTTTTATTGCAAACAATGTGTTTTCAAATCGCATTTTAGGTTCTGATTTTTCATAGAGAGAGTTTTTCCGGTGATGGTTAAGTAGTGCTGCAATAAATGATTTTGATTTTTTTAATTCAGTGATTATTTCTTTTTTTCTGATGTCTTTGATGTTTTCAAGAGAAGTTATCAGGGAATTAAATTTTATATTAAAATAAGTTCTGTTCTCTAATTTTGTCTTATTTATTGATTGATTAAAATATTGTTTAAATAAATATACAAATGGATTCATTGTTTTTTTCAATATATTATCCGATTGGAGAATATAAGTATTAATTCCTAATTTTAATTTATCTGTTAATTCATTTATAAGTTTACTTTTTCCAATTCCAGCTTCACCGTAAATATATACTATACCTTTGAATTTTCCTTGTTTTATCGGATTTATGTGTTTTAAAAGATTTTTAATATCTTCTTTTCTGCCGATCATATTCCCTTTTTGAGTTTTTTTTAAAAGGTCGTATTTTTTTCCTATTAGTTGATATATTAGAATTTTTTCCTCAAAACCCTTTAATTTTCTTTTTCCTGAATATTTGTTGATGTATAAATTTTTAACTCGATTTTTTAAATCTTCATCAATAAGAATTTCTCCGGATTTAGCGCTGGACATTAAGCGAGCAGCAAGATTGACCTTTGTTCCTGATGAGATGTATTCCGCTCTTTTTGAACTTCCTCTAAAGCCTGTAAAAGCAGTTCCAATTGTTAAACCTATTCGAGTAGAGAAATCCTCTATCTTTTGAGTTGCAAGAACAAATTCACAAGCATGTTGGTGAGCATTTTCAATAGCTACAGGAGCTCCAAAGAAAACAAGTAAAAAAGCACCTTTATCTCCGAAGTTGACATTATTGAAATAACCGCAATATTGATAAACGAGGTCAACAACCTGTGATAATTTGTCACAGAAGGCAGAGTTTATTTTAAAAGATATAAAACAGGAGATCACTTCTCTGAATTCACCTGTTCCTTTTAACTTCAGTATTTTCTCAGAATAAAAATCTTTTTGAATTTTTTGTTTTATATATTTTATCTTTTTTCTACCGGAGATAATTTTTTCAAGTGAATTCAATGAATAATAACCTCTATCTTTCTTTTTAAAAATAATATTTTTACTTTTTTCAAACCGATATATTGAGTCATCAAATATAATTTCATTCTTATTACAATATTTTTCACATATAGCTGAATTATCTATAGCTTCACCTTTGAAGTAGTAAATGTTTTGATTGTTATTGAATATTATTCCCCATTGAATATCACCAATGGATAAGCCGATTTTAACTGAGAAAGTAAAAGTTCCAAATTTTGTCCTGAACTTTGCTTGTTCCTTGAATATTTTTCTTATCTCAAATACTGATGTCAAAGTTTTTAATATATAATTTTTCTCTTCCGGGAAAACAGATGCAAAAGCATCCCCGGCAAAATGTGTTACAAAACCTCCATTTTTGTAAACAATATCAATAGCAGGAGTGAAGACAGCATTTATTAAGTTAGACATTATCTCAGCGCCTTCTTTACCATTTTTCATTAATTTTTGTGTGATTTTTGTAAAGCCGGAAATATCAACAAATACTGATATACCTTGAAATTTACCTTCTATATAACCTTTTTTTACTGCTAATTTGTTTTTCTTTGATTTCTCATATTTTTTTGAAATAAAAAAGGGTATTAAATTTCTCATTTATTTTTAGATAATTTTTTAATATAATACAAATCTAAGATTATGAATAAAAATAAGTATTCAAAATATAATAATTTAATTAATAAAATTTTTCAATCTTTATTAAATCAATGAATTGGATAATAAAAGAAAAAATTTCTGAAAGTTCATTTTCAAATGTTTATAAAGTTAAGCATAAAAAAAATGAGCAAATTGCTGCTTTAAAAGTTATACATCAAGCCTTACATAACGACAGTGAAAGAAGAAGATTTAAAAGAAGCT
>CBDUTX010000387.1:0-2246 GCA_965370235.1 uncultured Desulfuromonadaceae bacterium
GAGCTATTTCTACTATTTAGATCATGTGAATAATAATTGTTTTCTTTTACTTTTTCACTTTTTTCTCCTTTTAAATTAATTATTTAAATATTCCTTTATTGATTCTATTTCTTCTCTCAATATCTCTATTTCATTTTCAAGTCTGTTGCAACGGACAGTTAATTCAGAATTTTCTTCTCTCATCATATCCAATCTTGAAAATATTTTATCATCCTGATTAGCGAGTTCCTGTATTGCAAGCAGTGCTACCCCTCCAACGTCCATTCCTGCAAGATATCTGTTATCTGAACCTGTTCTGAACTTCTCATAGAAATCTTCTGCAACAGGACTGATATGAGTAACACATTCTTCCTCACCTTTATAATTATATCTGTAAACATTTAATTCTCTGACTTTGATTAAAATTTCAGAGGGAGCTGGTTTTAAAAAATTTTCCTTAAAAGTTCTTGAACATCCATTTGTCCAAACACCCCCGATTGTCAGAAAAGCTCCATTCCCATTGGTGGGATTGGTACCGATATGAAGTGGAAACATCGGATTTTCATTATTGATTCCAAAGTTATAAGGACTATGAGTTCCATCTCCGAAGACAATCGTATTAGGATTCTGAACTAAAACCGGATCCGGAGCAGTTCCATAACCCCATCCAAATGTATTTGGAGCTAACAAATGAACATAAGTACCACCGGCAACTGTTGAATAACCATCAAGTATCATATTATTACTTCCGCCATTGATATTTGAAGGACCAAACATTGTCGCTGGCATCATGATCATATTAAAAACTCCACCGGAGATTACAGATGAATCATTTTCAATTACATTATTCTTGCCGCCACCTATATCCGAATATGTTCCAATAATTAAATTTTGTTCTCCGCCACCAATTACTGAGAATAATCCTGGTATCTGATTAGTGTGTCCCCCATTTATATTTGACATATCTCCTGCAATATAATTTGACCCTCCACCTGAAATGACAGAAATTTGACCTGTGACTGAATTATCATTCCCTCCCCCAATTGTTGCACAGTATGCCTGAGATAAATTTAACAATCCTCCTGAAACAGTACAGTATTTATCATTATTTCCGGCAAATCCTGTTGTTGAACCGACACCAAGACAGACATGTGTACTGTCATTTGATCCATTCAAGATATTACTCTGACGCATTGAGATAGCGTAATCAAAAACCGGAGCAAGTACATTGCCTGATATTATCCAGTCATTATCCGGACTTGCCGGAGCATTAAATGCATAATTTGCTGTATCAGAATATAATGATCTTACTGCATAAGAAACTGTTACAATCTTCTTTCTCGGACTGAGAATTATTGAACCAATCTTTGTTTCCAGCCATAAGGCATTCCCTGTAAAATATGAAGGAGATAAAGATGTATTACTACCGAGTATAACATTGAATATACCATTATCAATTATTACATTATTGTGAGTCTCACTCCACATATGTGATCCTCCTGAAGAGGATGTATAAAGTTTAAATTCCATGTTAAGAGTGTCACATACAGGAATTGAATCATTTTCTATCAAATACCCCTGATAATTGATCTCTAAAGGTACTGATTTTCCTCCCTGAAAAGAGATTCCATTATCTCCAATTATATTTACACTTGCTGTGAGAACAGATGAAATAATTAACATAATTGCGAAAAGCCTAACTACCTCCTTTTTAATTTTTAATTTTTTCAAAATCTCAATGTTCTTCTCCAAAATCATCTAAACCTCCTTTTTTTCTGTTTGCTTTATATGTTCATAAAGCACATTCCATGCCAAATTAATTAATTGCTAAAAGTTATTCAAAATGAACGTAAATACGGAGCTTACAATAACCTAATATATTTCTAATAAATAAAATAAATGTAACAAAATGTTACTACATGATTGTAATTTTTGAAATTATTTTGTAAGTTACATTAATAAATGAGATTTATAATGATACAATTTGCAACACTGTTACATTTTGTATCAATCAGCTATTGTCTCAATTTTTTTGATTATAACAATAATGGAAATTATTATCTTTGAAGATATTTATTTTGTTAGATTATATTTTTCTATGAGCCGGTAAAGCTGTACTCTGCTGACCTTTAATATCCTTGCGGTTTTAGAAATATTCCAATTATTCTCAGACAAGGTTTTGTTAATTATTTTCTTTTCAATTAAATCAATTGTAGCCTTTAAAGACACTGAAAGTTTGATAGAGTTATTACTTCTTTCATTCAAAT
>CBDUTX010000388.1:0-2203 GCA_965370235.1 uncultured Desulfuromonadaceae bacterium
TTTGGATTTCCGCCACCACTACCTCCCCAAACTCTAAACCTCTCAATTGCCTCTTTCATAGCTTTAACCTTCTTCTGCTGGTCATTAAAAGCCTGAAACTGGCTCATCAGCTTTTTTTCCTTCTCCTTAAGATAAAATGTATAATTTCCCTTGTAAACATCAGCTTCACCGAAATCAATTTCAATTATTTTATCAACAATTCTATCAAGTAAATACCTGTCATGTGAGATAAGAAGAACACTACCTTTATAATTTGACAGAAAATCTTCAAGCCATTCAATTGAAGACATATCGAGATGATTTGTCGGTTCATCGAGTAGAAGGATATCAGGATTTTCCAGAAGGATTTTTGCAAGCGAAACCCTTGTTTTCTCCCCGCCACTCAAAGTATTAAACAGTCTTTCTCTTAAAGTACTCTGGATTTTCAAACCGGTAGATACTACTTCAATTCGATTCTCTATCTGATATCCTCCAAAAATCTCAAACTCAGATTGTAATCTCCCATATAATTTTATCAGGTTAGAATTCTCAATTTCTTTCTTGTCCGAAAGGAGAATTTCAATTTTTTCAATCTTTTCTTTTAATAAGTAAAGATTTTTAAATGCTGATCTAAGAACATCCTCTACTCTATATTCAAAAGGAAAGTCAGGTATCTGATGAAGATATCCGATAGTGCTTCCTTTACGAACAAAAAGGTCACCGGAATCTTTTGTCTCAATTCCTTTGATGATCTTGAATAAGGTGGTTTTCCCCGTTCCATTTCTTCCAATTAATCCAATTCTTTCAAATCGATTTATAAAAAAAGATATATCATTGAGTATTTTGAAACTTCCGTATGACTTTTCAATATTTTTCAGTGCTATTTCAATCATTTTTCTATATTCTCATTTTAAGTAATTCTCTGCTATGAAATTTTAAAATTGATTATGCATTAAAAAATAATAAAAGAAAAGTTTTTAATCCAATCCCATACTTTTTCTTGACAAATAAAAAACGAGTAATAATATTGAGTTAATACTCATTGAGTTAATACTCATTAAATAAACCCGGGAAGTGTTTTTTGAAAGAGATAACAAGATCAAAAATACTTAAAGTTGCTGAAAAGGAATTTGCAAGCACTAACTTCAAAGCTACAACACTAAAAATTGCAAAAGAAGCAGGTGTAGCTCATGGTACTCTTTTTTTCCATTTTAAAAACCGTGAGGGGCTTATATATGATGTTGTGAAGATATTCCTTGATAACTTCACAGACAGTGTTTATGAAAATTATAAATATTCTATTGATTTAGATGATTTCTTGACAAAACACTTAAATATTTTAAAAGATAACTGGTCATTCATGAGTGCTTTAATGCAAAATTTCTCTCAATTCAACAAAAATGTCATATTTCACATAACATCAGCTTTCGCAGTTGTGAATTACTATTTTAATGAAATTTTTGGACTGTACTCGGACAATGCATATCTGAAAACATTTTTATGTCAGGGTTTTTTACTGTATTCAATTTTTTTTAATCAATTAATGAAAGATCAAAATATTATAGATGATAATTTTTATGAAAAACTAAAATTTTTTCTCAATCCTGAAAAAATAGAAGTAAAGAAAAAAATACTCTGTCTCAGTTGCGCTATGATTATTTCTAAAGAAAAGGATTTGCATAAATTGGAAAAATATAATAATCTATGTATGTACTGCAGAGACAAGAATGGAAATATAAAACCTTTTCAGGATGTTCTGAATGAAATGATGAGTTTTCTGAAAAGTTCACAGGGGTTGTGTAATGAACTTGCTCTTCAAGCATCTATTTCTGCTCTATCAAAAAATACCCAATGGAAAAATATATTGAAAGATAATATTGAAGCATTAGATAATAAATAAAAAGGAGGTACTGATGCATTGTTTGATAATCTTTATGTTGCTCGGAAGCCTGTTAACATCTCAAGGAGATATTAATTTTTATGTAGCATCATCCAGATATCTCGATGACAGCGGAGTCACATGGCAGGAGATATATATCAATGTCCCGTCATCCGTAGATAATGAGAAACTTCAATTATATCTCGATATCAATGATATGGATAATAACTCAAGACATAGGATGGACTGGGAGTTGAATATTCCTGTTATCGAGGAATCTTATTCTCTGGTGGATAAATTTTCATTTGACGTTAATGATTCGGTTAAAATTGTCATCACTTTAAA
>CBDUTX010000389.1:0-2192 GCA_965370235.1 uncultured Desulfuromonadaceae bacterium
TCCAATTGAAAATTCTCAATGATCTCATTTACATTATCACTGTATCTACCAAGATAATTTTGAAAGTTCATATAGATATTCTGAGGGTCGGATTTCAGCCGTTTCAGGTCATATTTGGAATAATTGAAGAATGATAATTTAATCTTGCTTTTAATAATTGGACCGGGGTCTTCCACTCTTCCTTTATACTTCTCATAAATTTCATACACTTTGTCTTTATGGGGGTCTAATACACAGTCCAGTCTGCGAAGGACAGTGAAAGGTAAAATAATATCTCCGTATTCATGCTGTTTGAAAAGTCCTCTTAAAACATCATCACATACATTCCAGATAAATGATGATATTTGATTGTAGTTATTTGACATTATTTTTCATATCTCCTGCTGTTAAGAATATTAAGACATTTTAGTAGATAAACACCTACATTGGCAAAATAAAATTTTAACCGTCGACGGGTTTATATGCTTTAGGAAGGTTTATCTGCTGAAGACAGATGAAAAGGATTTACTACTGGATATTATATTAGAAAATTAAATTATAATTAAAATCACTAAATACTTCTTTAATTTTCGATAAGGTCTTAAGAGTAGGATTTGAAGTTTTTGCTTTTTCAAGTTTTTGATAGCTGTAAATATTTTTCATACCTAATTTATTAGCAGCTTGTCTCTGTGTAATTTTATGTTCTAACCTGTACATCCTGAGAAGCATGGAAAAAGAAATATTTGGTTTTACCGATACTGAAATAACATCTTTTTTGTTTACTTTCTTTTTTGGAAGAGAAAATATTACTTTTGAGTTATCAGGTTCTTCTAAATATAGGTTTAATACTTCTTTCATGTTCTTTTTTAATTCATTTAAATCATCCCCTTCTGTCACACATCCAGGCATTTCAATACACTCAGCCCAATATCCATTTTTTTCCTTGTGTATTTTAAAATTATATTTCATTTTAACTTTCCTTTAAAACTTTTTGTAAATGATGTTCTAGTCCTTTACTCAGCTCTTTATGCATAGGTATTGAGATTCTTTTATTTCCTTTACCCATAATAACATGACTACCTTTTTGTCTTAATATCTCCCACCCTGCTTTTTTAAAAAGCTTAACTAAATTTTTCCCACTAATTAGCATTTATAATCCTATCAATTATTACCAATTATAATTGGTATTGTCAATATAATTTTTCATAATTTTATTTATTCAATCATTACCAAAACTAACCCATTTTAAATTTCCTTATATTAATAAATTGTTAAGTTAAAATACAACCAAGCTTTCAAGTCACTTTTCCATTTATCATCTTTCCCGTAAATGATTAATTGTTGCATAATGCAATATTTTGTTGTAATATTGTTACAAATAAAAAAAAAGGGGGAATGATGAGTAATGCAGTTAGAATATCGGAAGAATTACTGGGGAAAGCTAAACTTATAAGTAAATTAGAAAACCGTTCTATTACTGGGCAAATAGAATATTGGGCAAAGATTGGTAAAATTGCAGAGGAAAATCCCGATCTTACATATAGTTTAATTAAGGAAATATTAGTAGGAGTAAGAGAATTGGATCAGGGAGAAATAACTGAATACCAGTTTGGATAGAAATGAAGATTTTTCAATCCAGAAAATTTGCACATAAAGTAAAGAAATTCAGTAAGTCTGAAAAAACTGAGTTGGATAAAATCATAAAAAAAATACTGAAAAATCCATCCATAGGAACTGAAAAAAAAGGAGATTTAAAAGGAATTTTTGTTTATAAGTTTAAAATTAAAGTTATTCAATATTTAATTGCATATCGATTGATGAATAGTAATTTGGAGCTGATTATGATAGGAGTTCATGAGAATTATTATCGAGCATTGAAATCTTATCTTAAAAAGTAAAACTACTTTTCTTATCTCTATCCCATAATTTTGACATTTCCCACCTAACTGGAAAACTATTTACCATGTTACCGGGAATTCCAGTTGTTTTTTACAACTGAGTTTATTTGTAATTACAATATTTTGAATCTATATTTTATTTAACAATACTACCAATTTTAAATTTGAATAACATAATAATAACTGATCAAAATGCAGCTAGAGAGTGCTGGTTTAAAACCGTTTCTGGGGCATTACCATTATTAAATAAAAATGAAATTTATGCAGTTTATTGGACATATCCAAATGATTCAATCCGAGAATATAGACATGCTG
>CBDUTX010000390.1:0-2191 GCA_965370235.1 uncultured Desulfuromonadaceae bacterium
TTCTAATATCCGGTCCATGTATAATAGAAGATAAAACAACTGTTATGATGATAGCAGAAAAACTGATCCAAATTACTTCTGAACTTGGAATTAATCTTGTTTTCAAAGCATCATTCGACAAAGCAAATAGAACTTCCATTTCATCATTTAGAGGACCTGGTCTTGATAAGGGTTTGGATATCCTCGATGAAGTTAAGAGAGAATTTTCCATTCCAATAACTACGGATATCCATGAATCCAACCAGATAGATAGTATTTCAGAAGTTGCAGATATTATTCAAATTCCGGCTTTTCTATCGAGACAGACTGACCTGCTGCTTTCTGCAGCTAATTCAGGAAGAATTGTAAATGTGAAGAAGGGACAATTTATTTCACCTGAAGATACTAAATTTATTGTAGAAAAGATTAAATCAACCGGTAATGAAAAAATACTTTTAACTGAGAGAGGGACTGTTTTTGGGTATAATAATCTTGTTGTCGACCTCAGAGCTATACCAATAATGAGGAAATATTCCCCTGTTGTTTTTGATGCCACACACAGTGTTCAGAGACCCGGAGGAAATATGGGAATTTCCGGGGGAGATAGAGAAATGATACCATACCTTGCCAGAGCAGCAGTTGCTGTGGGTATAGATGGACTCTTCATGGAAGTACATATTGATCCTGAGAACTCTAAAAGTGATAAAAATACTATTTTTAATATAAATGAACTATCTGAATTACTTAAGCAGCTTATTGAGATTCATATGGTAGTACAATGATCAATTCCCAGCACCCCCCCTTGAAGAGTTTATCCACGAATTACACGAATAGGATTAAAAAGATAATAAGAAAGAGGAAAGTGTTGATTTTATCATGTCTAATTGTTTTTATGTTAGCTTTTACATTTGATATTAATGCTCAATCGTATACAGTCTTATGGAGTGACAATGATGCAGCTAACCTTGAAGGTTTAAATACTGAGCCTGAAAGTCAGCCTGCTCCTCCACTTTTCCGAAAGGAATATTATTCCGGTAGCGGTAGACCTCGCGGATTATGTACTGCTGATATGGACCAGGATGGTAATATCGATGTGATAACTGCGGATAGAGAGTATGCGAATCCATATGCAACAGGTTCGGAAATAAAAATATGGCTAAATAATGGGACAGGGATGCTATTATCTCCTTCTCCACCCTATCAAACATCTAACCTGGTCGGAGATGCTAATTTAATTGCAAATGATTTCAATAATGATGGTTTTCCCGATATTGTGCAAGGAACAAATGCATCATCGGGAACAGCTAATAACTTTACTGTTTTTATGAATAATGGAAGTGGTAATCTTCTCCCTGGAATAAAATATAATACCCCTGATATGGACGGAATTGGCAAGGTGACTGCTGCTGATTTTAATGGTGATGGATTTGCAGATATAGTAGACTCAGATGCTGAGACAGGCATAATAATTTATTTCAATAACGGTAGTGCTGTATTTGATTCAACTGTTGTTTATAGTGAACCTTTCAATAATACATTTAGAGCAGGTTGTGTTTTTACTGCTGACTTCAATAATGATGGATGGGAAGATATTATTCTCCAGGGTGATATTATCTTTATGAACAACGGAGAAGGAGTTTTTGATTCCACTGTGAATATTGGTGGCAGTTTTCACAATGTCTGTGTTGCAGACTTTGATGCAAACGGATATGTGGATGTGGTAACAGCCTCCGCCATTTTCTGGAATGAGGGAAGTATGATTTTCACTTCACAACAACTCCAACCTCCCGCAGGTGGGAGCGTTATCGGATGGGCAGATGCAGGTGATATAAATGGAGATGGTTTACCGGATATTGTTCAGGGAGTAAAGAGTCCATTTCGATTAGTTTTCTATTTTAATGAGGATAATCGTAGTTTCAGTGACCCGGAAGTGTATGATATGTTAACCACTTCTTGTTCCTGGTTCAATCAGGTAGAATGTGCCGACCTTAATCAGGATGGTGCATCAGAGGCAATGGTAGCAGAAGATGCGGCTTTTGCTTTTGAGTGTTTTAGCAGCACTCCCTTTGTAGAACACGATGTTTCAGCATGGTTTGCAGATATACCGCTGATACCGTCCCCTTCAAAACTTTATGCCGGTGCTGATATTGTACCTGTTGTGCCCTTTCAAAACGAGATAACACCAAGACTGCAAGTGAAAAATTTGGGACAA
>CBDUTX010000391.1:0-2175 GCA_965370235.1 uncultured Desulfuromonadaceae bacterium
AAAAATTGCTGATTATCTTGTTGATGTAAATCCCTCTGAAGAGATAAATTATCAGGATGCCTTGATCATATCTATGAAACGTGAAAAGGAATCATTTCATCTTTACAGTGATCTTGCAAGGATAACAACAGATGAGAATACTAAGAATTTATTTCTCATTCTTGCACAGGAAGAAGCAAAACATAAACTTAAAATTGAAATCCTGTATGATAAGTATATTTTGATTGAAGGTTGAAAACCATTTCTTCGATAATCAATCAAATGACAAAATCAACTTTGAAAATTGAAAAAATAGAAAATCCTCCTGTTGTTAAAATTAAATCATTAAAATCTTATAGAAATAAAATACTGGATCTTTCTCAAGGTGTACCCTGGTTTGATCCACCTGTAAAAGCTCTCAATTCAGCAATGGAGAAAATTTCTAAAGGTGAGGGTAATAGATACAGTCCGGATCAGGGAAGGGAAACACTGAGGATACTTTTAAAGTCATATTTGAAAAACTTTGATATTAATTGCACAGAAAAAATTAATATTTCACCACTTGAAGGTGCTTTTTATATGCTCATTTCATTTAAGGATTTGAAAGGTGTATCAGGATGGGATATAGCAGAAAGAATTTTAAGTCAATATGGGATTGTTACTCTGCCGGGTGAACTTTTTGGTTTGGTAAATGAAGCAAGTTTGAGATTGAGTTATGGTAATATCAGAAAAATTGACATAAAATTATTAAAGAAAGCCATGAAATCAGTAATTAAAGAAAGATAAATCTATTCAAAGTTTTTCATATACTGAATAAGTTTTCTCTGCAATCTGATCCCAGGTGAAAGGTTTAACTATTTTATATAATTGACTTTTATTTTTTATATCTATCAAAGCGAGCATTTTATTATATATTCTATCAACATCTTCAGCTTCAACTTTGAATTTATCAGGAAGAAAATTTGAACATGGAATATTTTTTGATACAATTACAGGGCAGTTACATGCAAGAGCTTCAAAGGGTGGAAGACCAAAACCTTCATACAGAGAAACATATATCAAACCGAGAGACTTTGAATATAAAGATCTTAAATATTCTTTTTGAGCATAACCAAGCCAAATTATATTTTTATTTCTCATAAGACCGGGATCTTCTCCATTGATATTTACAACTACAACAAGTTTAATATTTTTTATTTTTAATTTTTTAATATCTTTTTCAACATTTGAAAAATTTTTTCTCGGTTCAATAGTAATTACAAATAAAAAATATTTTAAATCGTTCGGAAGATAAAAAGGTTCATTATGAGGATACCAGAAATCAGAAACACCTTCAGGGATAACTGTTATTTTGTCTCTGCCATGAGGAAAATAAGAAATTATTTCTTCACAAGTCTGTTTTGATACAGCTATGATATGATCTAAATAATTAACAGAAAATAATTTATTAAATTTTTTTTGCATATTCTTCACATATGATTTTCCCAGCCAGTGAGGATTAGTAAAGACAACAAGATCATGTACAGTAAGGATTTTTTTAGATTTTCCTGTATATTTATCAGGTATCCAATTATCAACACCATGCCAGATATCTACGTTACCATAGGGCAGGAGAAAACCTTTAAAAGCAATATGGTGAGAAATATTTTCAGCTCTTAATTTCAATCTGCTGAATAATTCCCAGTTTTTTAAAACTTTCTTAATTCTGCTGTCACGAACAGTTAAAAGAAATTTATCATTTTGATAAAGTTCACTTAGACTCCGGATCAATGAATATGCATAAGTACCGATACCTGTAGTACCATGAATGTAAGGATTGGTCATATCAAATGCAATTTTCATTTGATCTTATTGTAAATCCTTTCAAGTGCAAATTTAAAATTAACTGCACTTATTTCAGGTGAAAAATTATCTCTTATTAGTTTTCTGTATAGCATTCTCTGTTTTTCATCTGGTGGGGAAGAGAGAATGTCAAAAACTTTTTCTGACCAAATTACAGGATCGGTAGAATCAACAATCATATGTGATAAATTATTTTCTTCAAAAAATTCATAAGTACCTGCACCTTTTGTTAACAGAACAGGACAACCTGAAGCTACTGCTTCAACTGGAGCTACTGGAAATGAATCAAAAGATGGTATGTGGAGAAGTAAATTTAGACTCTGATAGAAATCAGGCATTTTGTTATACGGTATC
>CBDUTX010000392.1:0-2165 GCA_965370235.1 uncultured Desulfuromonadaceae bacterium
ATAACTATTGATACTGTAAAAAAATATCTTCTTGAAAATGAAAACATCAACTCAAAATACATAAAATATTACATACTTATGCAATTGAATGTTCTTGATTTTCACATTTTCTATATTTCAACCCTTGACATACATTTTAAATAGCAGTTTACTACCATATATTATCTGAATAAAGAGCATTGGAGATTTGATGAATAACATGTGCAAAGCCTTCCGAGTATGTTACTTTTAATATGTTATAGTTATAATGTAGACACACTTAAGTCCTTTGTTAAAGTTAATGAAGTATGGGATATAATATATGCTAATTGATAAAATCAAGGCACTTGAGAAGAAACTCGAAAAACTCAGGTCAGAGCCTGCCAGTTTAGAGCTTGTAAAAACACTGAACAGACTCGCTCAAGACAATCTTCATTCAGATCCACATAAATCTGAAATCTATGCTCTTGAAGCTAATAATCTCTCCAAAGAACTTGGAATCATGAATGAGCAAGCAAAAAGCAATACGGTTCTGGGAATATTTCATCTCGAGGCTGGAAATTTCGATGAAGCACTGTCTCGCTGTCGGCGTGCAATGGATATCTATGAAAATCTTGAGGACAAGAATGGTATCGCATCTGTTCACCGCACATTTGCTAACATATTTCTTGTTCAGGGTCTGATTGATAAGGCTCTTGAACATTACCACAGGGCTCTCAAGATAAAACAGGAGTGTGATGTCAGCAAAGGGAAACTCTCCAGTTACTACTTCAATATAGGAGTATGCTACGCCACTCTCGATCGGCTGGAACTGGCTCTCTCGTTCTATGAACATGCCAAGTCAGTATGGGAAGAATCATGTGACTATCCAAGTCTGGTATCCCTCTACAACAACATTGGTACTGTTTTGGTAAAAAGAAGAAACTTGACAAAGCCAGGGAGTACTTCCTGAAAACACTTGATCTCTGTGAAAAGCTGGGAGAAAGAAAGCAGAAAGCCAGCACTCTTGGCAACCTGGGAAATCTGCACGAAGATATAGGTGAACATCAAGCAGCTCTGGACTACTACATCAGAAGTCTTGAGCTTTATGAGGAACTTGGCAACAGAAGAGGAGTCGCCTATGTCTGCTGCTGCATAGGTGGCGCTTACACCCATCTTAACCACCTCGATAAAGCAACTAAATTTGCCGAGAGAGGACTGAAGATGACAAGGGAACTAAAAGTAAAGGATTTTGAAATCATATGTCTTGAGAAAATAACAAAACTATATGAGAAAAATGGTATCTAAAAAAAGCACTGATGTTTTCCCGGGATCTCAACACATGCCTTGAGGAGCATCTTAACGAGAAGAGCATGGAAAAAATCGCAAGACTTCAGGTGCAATTTGAGACCGAGAAAAAGGAAAAGGAAGCCGAGATCTACCGTCTGAAAAACTTAGAACTTTCCAGAATTAACAATCAACTTCGTAAAGCCATGGCACATGTGAAGATGCTTCAGGGCATGCTTCCGATTTGTGCCTGTTGTAAAAAAATCAGGGACGATGATGGCTACTGGCAGCAGATCGAATCCTATATCTCTGATCACTCAGATGCTAAATTTTCTCACGGGATCTGTCCCGAGTGTTTAATTAAATTTTATGGTAAAGACTTAATTCAGGATGATCAAATCAAACAGTAGCTACTTACCCGATATTTTCACCTGTTAATAGATACCCGGATTCCCTCATTTACCAAAGCATTTTGATTGTTACAAGTCTTTTCATTTACTTTTTTTGAAGTCAGAATTATCATTTATTATCGGGATCTATGCAAGATCAGAATGTCTGAGTGATCTGGAAATGGCTTCTTGAAAAAGGCTAAATATCCTCCCCTCTCTTCACTGAATAGTTGTTAGAAATTATTATAATGACCTTTATATAATGATCGGAGATGAGTCATTGAGCTCTGAATACTAAGGAAAAAACTTCTTAGAACATTCAGGACATAACCCATGGGTGAACTGAGCATCCGAATGTTCAGTTATATATTCCTCTATCTGTTCCCAGTATCCGGAGTCATCCCGGATCTTTTTACAGGAAGCACAAATTGGAAGCATACCGCTGAGTGTTTTTACTTCTGAAAGAGCTTCCTTCAGTTTTTCATTTGCCTTGACAAGCTCAATATTCCTGAGCCTGTAAATCTCATTTTC
>CBDUTX010000393.1:0-2156 GCA_965370235.1 uncultured Desulfuromonadaceae bacterium
AGCGATAATTCTCTGGTGGTTTGGTAAAGGACCAATACGAGGTTTTGCTGTGACACTTAGCGTTGGTTTGATTGTCAATATGTTCACAGCAATTTTCGTAAGTAGATTTTTCTTTGATACATTTCTTGCAAGACCGAATAGAGAGAAATTGAGCATATAAGGAGATAATGAGATGTTAAGGATATTTAAAGACATACATTTTAATTTTGTTGGAAGAAGGAAAATTGCCTATATTATTTCTCTTGCGGTTTTTCTCACCAGTTCAATTTCTCTTATTCTACTGTGGAACAGCAGACAGGGAATTGATTTTACGGGTGGAACTATCATCAGGTTATCAGTAGAAGAAGGTGACCTTTCAACAGCTGAATTGAGATCGACAATTCAGAACATGGGAATTGGAAGAAGTATAATTCAAGAGAGCACCGGAGAAGGAGGAAAGAAAGGATTTATCATAAGAATGCCTCTTTTGGAAAAAAGTGTCGATGAAGAGGAAATAGAACAATCTGTGGAAGATTCATCCCTTTCTCTGTTTTTTAATAATTACAGTAAGACAGAAAATGTTCTCGATATCTATGTTGTGCTTGATACTACTCTTAGTCTTAAGGAATTAGCTGATACAAATATGCTGACGTTGAAAGGTTTTAATGAAAAAGACAGCATTACATATTATATGATGGCAGGAATATCTCCGGATTCACTTGTAGGTCTTGAGAAAATAGATTTTCCGGAAAAAATTCAGATTATTCCTCCTATATTTCCTTTAACAATGTTAAACGAAAGATTGGATTCAATTGGTTTTACTGAAAATATATTCTTTTCTGTCATAGAAAATGAAAATCAAGCAATAAGTATTCTCCTTGATAAAAACAAGTGGGCAGAGCTTGAATCTGCACTACTTCCTGAGATTGAACAAGCTGAAATTGTACAATCCATGGACATGCAGGTAAAAGATATACTGGAAGATGAATATCCGGGTTTAACTGTTACCATCGAAGGATCAGAACATGTTGGTGCGAGGATTAGCAGAGGATTAAAATGGAGAGCATTGTGGGTTGTGTTTATAGGAATAATCGCAATTCTTGCTTATATCAGTATTCGATTTACTTACAGATTTGGAGTTGCTGCTATAGTTGCCCTGATTCACGATATATTTATTACAGCAGGAATATATGCAATATCCGGATTTGAGTTCAATGTAGCTACAATTGCCGGATTACTTACAATTATCGGATATTCAATTAATGATTCCATAGTAGTTTCAGACAGAATAAGAGAAACGAATAAGTTAAATAAAGGGAAAGATTTTTCTTGGATTGTCAATAAAAGTATAAATGCCACACTGGGAAGGACTGTTATAACATCTACGACGACATTAATAGTTCTTGTTTCTCTTTTTATTTTTGGATCGAGTATTATTAAAGACTTCGCTTTTATACTGATGGTGGGTGTTCTTGTAGGAACATATTCATCTATTTTTGTTGTTTCTCCAATTGTAGTGGACTGGGAGAGAAAATTTCCAACTCCTGTTGGTAAATCCAGAGCTTAGTTTTTTTAATGGATAATATTGGGAGTAATTCTGCATCCTTCTCATTTGATGTAATGAAGAAGGATGCCGGCTCTCATGCAAGAGTTGGAATTTTAAGGACTCTTAATAAAACACTTTTCACACCCAATTTCATGCCGGTTGCTACTTATGCAAATGTCAGAGCTGTTAATTCCGGACAAATTGAAGATCTGAAAGTTGATATTATTATTTCCAATTCATATCATCTTTTACTTCGACCAGGACTTGAAGTGCTTAAAAAAGCAGGAGGCATTCACAAATTCATGAATTTTAAAGGCGCAGTAGTCACTGATTCGGGTGGGTTTCAAGTTTTAAGCCTCTCGTCTTTGCGAAAAGTTGAAGATGAAGGGGTGATGTTTAAAAGTCATATAGATGGTTCTCTTCTCTACCTGACTCCGGAAAAAGCTATTCAGTCTCAGAGAATAATTGACTCCGATATTGGAATGATGCTTGATGTCTGCCCTCCTAATAATGCTGAATATAAAGTGGTTTTAGAGCAAACTTATAGAACATGTCTGTGGGCAAAGAGAGCAAAAAACTATATAGATTCGACTCCTACCTGTAATCAGCAGATATTTTGAATAATTCAGGG
>CBDUTX010000394.1:0-2132 GCA_965370235.1 uncultured Desulfuromonadaceae bacterium
ATATACCTTTTCACAGGAGGATTACTTTTTTCAGTGGTATTTACAGTGGTATTACACTTGGAGATAACATTCCTGAAAACTTCTGTTTTCACACAGGCGGATTCAGAGAATCACAGTGCGGTAATGCAGTTTATGGTTACTACAGAGATGAAATATCCGGAAAACAACTTGTCTCCTTACGAACAGGGATCCAGTTCGAACCATGGAACAACAGATATTTTACACTTCAGTGGAATATTGCAAAAACCTCTGAGGATCCATATCAATTGACAGAATACGGAAACTATCTGGATGGTTATGGAATAAAATTTGGAGTTAAAACTCCTTTTGGTCCTATAGATTTTACAATTGCAGGAACAAACATAAAAACAATTGAAACTTATATTAATATCGGATATGAATTTTAAATAAAATAATATTTTTTTAAACAACGAATCGCACCTGCCTGCAGCAGGCAGGCTAATTACACTAATATTCTAATTAAATAAAAACTATTCTTTAATTACATATTTTCTTAATATTATTCGTTCTATTTGTGTGATTTGTTGTTCCAGGAATTATTAATTTTTTATAACAACAAATTCCACAAATTTATACGAATCACCACCCAACACCCAAAGATTTTTTACCACAGATAACCACAGATTATTTAAAATATCAGTTAATTAATTTGATAAATATGAATAAATTCAATTTACCTACATTAATAACCTGACTATTCTCTTCGAGAATAAACAGGAAATAAATTTCCTGTAATGAAATAATACACAGAGGAAGACAGAGCCCAACCCAACCAAGATAAGAACACCGAACACCCATCAACGATTATGTGTAGGGACAGGTCGTGACCTGTCCGAAAACGAAGTGAGAGCGAAGTTGTGGCAAAGCTGGATGACAAGATGACGCAGATAAACACTGATAAATAAACAGATGATAAAATAATTTAATTTAATATTTTGAAGAAATGTTTTGAATTTGAAAAATTCTGATTTCCCATATTCGTGCTATTTATGTGATTTGTTGTTTCTGTAATTAATATCAATTTTATAATAATTTCTTATTAGATATTTTTCTAATACTGTACATCAAATGAATTAAGAAATTTTAAAGCATTATCTTCCTGAGGATCATCTTCTGTTGTGATAACAAGAACCTGATAAAGCCTGTTTTTAACCATATACAAATGCACTGTAGCTATAGCTTTTTCAACTTTTGCACTGATAACAATTTCTTTACCCGGATAACCCTTTAACTCAATATTTCTCTCTGAAATAATCTCTCCCTGTACATTCTCCAGAGCACCTTCTTTTGCTGCATTCAACATGTCTTCGGGATTGCTGTAAGATACTACCTCTTCAGGATAATCTGCATAAGCAATCATATAAACTATATCGGTTTTATCCCATATAAACATGTAAAGAGTGACACTTCCAAAAATAATATCTATTTCTGTATTATCCAAATCCGGCATTCCCATAACAAGAACGGAAAAAGCTCCTTCTGAAGATTCATAAACTTCCCAATTACTCTGGGGGACACAACTTATAATAGATAATAGTAAAATAAAACTTATGATTATTCCAATTTTCATACTTCCTCCTCGTATTTATGTATTAAAATTGATTATAAATTGATTAAATATATTTGTACACTATAAATCTAAGGAGAATTATCAACATTCACCATATTCACTGTGTTTTTCAAAGAAATAGCAAAATAAATCAATGTTGAATATTCATTTTCAATAAAGTAAAATAAAATATTATGTTCAATATTATTTCTAAGTTTTTTAAAAGTAAAAAGAAGAAAAATACTATTGGTCTTGCTCTTGGTGGAGGAGGTGCAAGAGGTCTTGCCCATATTGGTTTTTTAAAAGTCCTCGATGAGTTGTCAATAAAACCATCTATGATCACAGGAACCAGCATCGGAGCAATGATAGGTGCTCTTTACTGCTCCGGTTTATCCGCAGATGAGATTGAGATGACTTATTCAGACCTAAATCTATTTAAATGGAGCCGGTTACTGGACATATCATGGCTTTCAAGAAAAGGTTTCATCAAGGGTGATAGAATTGTCAATTTATTTGAAAGTAAACTGAAAATAAAAAATTTTGAAGATCTTCCAATACCTTT
>CBDUTX010000395.1:0-2128 GCA_965370235.1 uncultured Desulfuromonadaceae bacterium
TTTGTAATCTTTAAGTTCTTTCTCTACAAGATAAAGACAAACACCGACAAGTGTTGCATCATCTAATATACCTACAAAAGGAAGGGCATCAGGTATGAAGTCGGCGGGATTTAACACATATAAAAGAGTAAAAGCTATTGCACCTATTGCCCAGAAGGGGACTTTTTTGTAATTTCCTTTGAAGTAGTCTTTTACAATTGAAAGAAGAAGTTTTCCGTCTTCTATAAATCTTTTTAAAGGACCACTTTCAGTAAATTTTTTCTCGATTTTGTCTGCAGCTTCGGTTACCTTTAAAATATCTTCATCCGTAATTTTCTTTGAATTGTTTCTGATGAATTTCTCATTGAAATCTTTTTTGTTTTCACTGTTGTTATTTTTCATATAGTCATCCATTTTTTTATAATAATATTTTTATTTCCTAAAAGACAGTAATAAATTATAAACTTGTGCATAAAATACATACAAATAAATTTATTAATTTTGTTCATCATAATATTGAAGTAATTCAATGATTTTACCCCAGTTTCCTCCAAAGTTCTTATATTTCTCTACAATATCAAGAGGTTTGAAACCGATGTTATTTTCAATTGATGTTATAGCTCCATATTTTAAAAGAAGTTTGACAAGTAAAATATTTTGGGATTGAACCGCGAGGTGTAAAGGAGTATTTCCATAAATATTTTTGAAGTTTATATTTGCACCGGATATGATAAGAAATTCAGTAGAATTAACATTTTCTCCGAGTATAGCCCAGTGAAGCGGAGTTTCATTGATATCTGTAATAATATTGATTCTTGCTCCTTTTGTCAGTAAAAGAGACACGATATCAATTCTGTTATTATTTGCTGCTATGTGAAGGGGTGTAACCCCGTTGGAATTCTGAATGTTTACTTTTGCATTTTTATCAAGAAATTTTTTCATTACTTCTTCGGAACCGGATGATGCACAGATGTGTAGAGGACTGAAACCTGCATTATTTATAATATTGATGTTGATGTCTTTATCAAGAAGTAATTGAATTATCTCTGATTTTCTTATTGTGTTATCTGATTCCATAAGTAAATGTAATGGATTGTTGCCGTCTCTGTTTATTGCATTTACATCTGTGCCTGCATTTAACAGCAATCTGATTATTTTTAAAGGTTGACCGAGTACGGCATAATGAAGAGGTGTATTTCCATAGCTGTCTCTGGCATTTACATTAGAACCATGATTTAACAGCAGTAGAAGAATTATTTCGATTTCTTCAGCTCCGAATGTATTCCACTTTAGTATTAAATGAAGAGGTAAATGATCATTCAAGCGAGGGATTGCAACATCAACTCCCGATTGGATTAGATCAATCACAATCTCGGGATTATTTTGTATTAATGCAGCTTGAAGAGGAGTAAAATTATTTTCATTTATATAATTCAACTGAGCATGTTCAAATGAATTATCATATAACCATTGAATTGTAGTATCAGATAAATCCTTGATTTCTTTTTTATTCATTGACAGGATCATATTCCGTATTTTATCGGAATATTTATTATTTCCAGATAAAGCAAGAGGATTAAAACCATCAGAGTTTTTGATATTTAAACAATCAGTTGATTGCAACACCTGCATGACGACTTCAGGAGTAGAATAAGCAGCTGCAATATGAGCTATAGTCCAGTTTTCATTTAGTAAACTGTCAACATTGATGTTTTCGCTCAGCATTGTCAATGCTATTTCAAAGTAAAATGATTCTATTAATTTTTCCGGAGGCTTTGGTTTTTGATAAGTACAATAATAATTTCCAAAAAATAATAATATGAAAATTTTGAATAATATGAAAAATCTTTTAATTTTACATCTCCCATGATAGCGATTTCGATAAATTATTTCCCTCCTCAGATTTAGACATGAAGGCATTAAAAATCTTGTAGTACATTATTCCAAACATCTAATACTTTCCGGATAGGTTGATAGCCTTTTAATAACTTCCTCAGGAGTATTTTCAAGAAATGGTGTTTTACTGTAAACTATTTCCAATAAAGATCTATTTACTTCTGTCGTGTAATCTGTAAATCGATCAGTTACTTCTCCGGATAAATTCTTATTGATATCCAGAATTTGGACAGGTAAAGAGCATGAAAAATCA
>CBDUTX010000396.1:0-2113 GCA_965370235.1 uncultured Desulfuromonadaceae bacterium
ACGAACATGGAAGGGGGCACACCTTTGATATTGCTTTAAAAAAGCTTGGTATATTATGCAAAGAAACACATGAAAATACTTTACGAATTGCTCCCCCGCTGGTAATAAATAAAGAGGAGATAAATTGGGCTTTAGAAAGGTTTAAAAAAGTATTGGAAGTTTGACAAAATATGCCAACTGGTAAAGTTATAGCTGTTATTCTAGGAGGTGGTCAGGGAACAAGATTATTTCCATTAACGCTTGAACGATCAAAACCAGCTGTTCCTTTTGGAGCTAAATACCGGCTTATAGATATTCCAATCTCAAACTGTCTTAATTCTAATTTAAATAAAATTTTTGTTCTTACCCAATATAATTCTGAATCCCTGAATAGACATATCAATGAAACATATCAGTTTGACTCATTCAGAAATGGTTTTGTATCTTTACTCGCTGCAGAACAGACACTTGAAAGAAAGGACTGGTTTCAAGGGACTGCAGATGCAGTAAGACAGACATTAAAGCATATCAAAGTACAACGACCTGATTATGTTTTAATACTCTCAGGAGATCAGTTGTATCATATGGATTTTAGAAAATTATTGAAATTTCACATTGAAAAACAAGCAGATATAACAATATCAACTTTACCTGTCAGCGCTGAAAAAGCCCCCACTTTCGGCATTATGCAATTAGATGAAAACAGTAAAATTGTAAATTTCAATGAGAAACCTTCTGCAGATAAACTTCAAAATCTTAAAAGCGAAAAAACCAATAACTTTGAAAAACCTTTTCTAGCAAGTATGGGAATTTATATGTTTACATATAAGATACTTGAAGAACTCCTTGAAAATTCAAATAAAACTGATTTTGGACATGATATTATCCCCGAATCAATAATCAATCAGAATGTCTATGGATATATTTTTAATGATTACTGGGATGACATAGGAAGTATCAAATCTTACTATGATTCAAATATTTCCTTAACAGATATACTTCCTCTTTTCACGCTATACGAAGAAATAGATCATCCGATTTATTTCAGAAGACGTTATCTTCCCCCGGCAAAAATCAGAGCTTCAAGAATTGATGAAAGTATAATTGCTGCCGGAGCAATTATTGAAGGTGCTACTATTGTAAAAAGCCTTATCGGAATTAGATCTATAATAAAAAAGGACACAACAATTATCAATTCTGTAGTTCTTGGAAATGATTATTACAAATTGTACAATGAAGAACCGCTGTTCATAGGTGAAGGCTGTCATTTAGAGAGGACGATCATTGATAAAAACGTAAGGATAGGCAACCACGTTATTATCAGAAATCACAGAGATGATAAAGATATTAAAGAAAATTTATACTGGATCAGAGAAGGAATAACAGTTATTAAAAAGGGGGCTATTATCCCTTCCCATACTGTAATCTGACTTCATAAAGAACTCAAATCATTTTGGAAAAAGGATAAAATAATATATGAAAATACTTCCAAAATCTATTTTTTTTATACATCAGTTACCTCATCCGGCTCATAAAGTCTGGGCAAAAAAAGTAAATTCAAAATTCATTTATTTCAAAGGACATAAAAAATTAAGAGAAAAAAATAACTGGAATTTTCTTTTAAAATTCTTCAGAGCTTCTCTACCCTGGAAATTACCAAGATTAATCATATCAGAAGGCGGTGCACCTCTTTATACTTCAGTTATTTATCATAATTTTTCAAGCGCTCCGATAATTATGATTTTAGCAGATGAAACCGGATTGAGAATAAAAGAAATTGATGATGTTTACAGTAAAGATATTAAAGCATTTCTTCAGCTTGTTGACGGTGCCATCAGCGTTTCCAATCTTACTACAAATACATTTAAAGGATTTTTAAGGAAAAATATTCCAATTGAAATTGTAAGACCTTCAGTTGGATATATTTTTCTTAATACAGAACTGAAAAAATTACCTGAAAAACCATATAAAATTGCTCTATCAGTTCGAGGTGGTAAAAGAGGCTTGATAGAAAAAATTCCTGTCTGGTTTAATGAATTTTCAGAGAGAATTACCTTGAAAGAAAAAGATATAAAAATTTATATTGCAGGTGTCAGTAATATTAAAACTAATATTAAAAATGTATTACCTCTCG
>CBDUTX010000397.1:0-2096 GCA_965370235.1 uncultured Desulfuromonadaceae bacterium
GAAAGAGATTATACAAATGTCAGCAGAACAATACAGGAGTTGAATATTAAAGCACCATTTGATGGTATCATATCAGGTCTCAGTCTTGATGAAGGAAGCAGTGTCAGACAGGGCGAGATAGTTATGTCCATTTATTCGGATGATGGATTAATTGCTGCTGCTTCTGTTCCCCAGACCGAGGTCACTCAAATTGAAGTTGGTAATATCGCTTTGATAACTTCTGTCAATGGAGATAGATCTGAAGAAGGAATTGTCACATCTGTCTCTCCTGTCATCGATGAGCGGGGTACAGGAAGGATATTGGTTTCTGTTAGCAATAACTGGCTGCTCGGTGAAGTTGTCGGGGTTGAAATTGAAAGTGAAAAATATGAAAACAGAACAAGAGTTCCTACAGAAGCCATTCTTCACAGAGAAGACAGGTTTTTGGTTTTTGCTGTAAAAGAAGGAAAAGCAAAATGGGTGTGGATTGAGAAAGGAGCAGAAGGGAGAGATTACATAGAGGTTATCGAAGGAATTTCCCCGGGGGATACGGTTCTTGTCGAAGGACAGTTCACAATTGCCCATGATGCAAATGTAAAGGTTATCTTTGAATGAGATTTATAAATCTCTTTGTCTCACGACCTGTTTTCACATCCATGCTATTTATAGCACTTGCTGTACTCGGTATAATATCTCTTTTTAATCTTCCCTTCGAATTACTACCTGATATCACAAAACCGGAAATTACAATTGTATCGAGATATGAAGGTGCATCTCCTGAAATAATTGAGAGGGAGATAACGAGAAATGTTGAAGAAGCAGTTTATTCCGTTAAAGGCGTTATGGATGTCAGATCGGTTTCAACGGAAGGTAAATCCCTCGTTACTATCTATTTTCACAGAGAAAGTGATATGAGAGCATCTCTTCTCGATCTGAGGGAAAAACTTGATAAAGTTTACTGGTCGTTTCCTGATGAAGCGGAAAGACCTAATATACTGATGACAGGACCGACTTCACTTCCAATTATGGGTATATGGGTTAAAGGGGACAGAGATCTGATCTCAGGTGTCATCTCAAGAAGACTGGAACAGGTTGAAGGTGTCGGAGAAGCAAGAGTACTGGGAATCCGTCAAAGACAGATTAAAGTGACAGTAGATATTGAACTTCTCGATGCCTACGATATATCTATTGAAGAAATATCGAGTTCGCTTGAAAGTTATAATATATCCATGCCGACCGGAATGGTCAGGGAAGGAAGTTATACCTTCCCTTTGAGATTCATCTCGAGCACTGTTGATGTCACATCTGTGGAAAATATTCCTCTGAAGAGAGGTATTTTTCTGATTAAGGATATTGCAACTGTAGAAGAAGTTGAGGAAGATAAAAAAGCATCTGTATTTTATGAGGGGGAAGAAGGATATTTCATAGAGATATACAGAGAATGGAAAACCAATTCAGTTCGGGTCTCAAATAGTGTTAAAGGTGTAATAACAGAACTTCAGGGAGAATATACTGATATTCAGTTCTCGATAACGTATGATGATGCTGATTTTATTCTAAATTCGATAAAAGAAATCCTTATTTCTTTATTTTTAGGCGGAGTTCTTGCCTTTCTTGCTCTGTTTCTTTTTACAGGAAATAAAAGAGTTCCTCTGATACTTGCCCTTTCTATGCCATTGTCTGTAATTCCTGCCTTTTTCTTTTTTTATATAGGAAAGATATCGATAAATACAATGACCCTGGCAGGACTTGCTCTTGCAATAGGCATGCTTGTCGATGCTTCTATTGTTGTACTTGAAAATATTATAAAAAGGAAAGATGTGATCAAGGGCTCCTCTGAAGTAGGACTGGCAGTTGCCACCTCAATTATAACGACAATAGCAGTTTTTTTCCCTGTGATCTACATTCACGGGATAGCAGGCATGATGCTGAAACCCCTTGCATTTTCAGTCATTTTTACTTTGATATTATCTCTTTTTGTTGCTTTTACTCTTCTACCGTTGCTCTCCAAGGGGATTAAGGGGGAGAGGGAGACTTATTTCAACAGGAAGATCAATGCCGGATACAGCCGGGTTTCATATTGGTTATATAAAAATAATTTATTTGAATATATATAT
>CBDUTX010000398.1:0-2093 GCA_965370235.1 uncultured Desulfuromonadaceae bacterium
GGATGGTACTTTGGTATTAATGAATCTGGATTTTTTGAAGGTAGTATAAATACAATTAAATTTTATAATGATACTATGAATGGAACACAGGTATCGGAATTATTTAGTAATGGGATGAATTATTAAATGGATAAAATTAAAAAATTTTTCTTCAAATTTAAGTTTTATTCTGTATGTAATGTAATTAACTAATTAAGAATCAGAGTAATTTATGTACATAGCTTTTTTATATTCAAAAATTCTTCATTAGCTTCATATATTAGATCTTCTATTAATTTTTTTACAGGCTTTATTTCATTTATAAGCCCTACACTCTGTCCAGCCATTAATGAGCCATGTTCAATATCTCCCTCCTGTACAGCTTTCCTTAATGCTCCGATCCAGAAATTTTCCACTTGGAATTGAGCCTCTAATCGTGATATTTCATTGTTTTTCATTTTTCTAAGTAAATTGAGCTGTAAATTCCCAAAATCTTCAATGCCTTTGTTTTTTAATGCTCTTACTGCTACAACTGGTAGAGATGAGTCATATTGTGGAGTGGCAAAGGCTTCCCTTGCTCTTGCTATTTTGAATTTTTCTTTGAATGCTGGATGTGCAGGGCTTTCTTGTGACATTGCAAATATTGTTCCCATCTGAACTCCGGAAGCACCCATTAAAAAGAGATGGCAGATCATTTTACCTGTAGCAATCCCACCTGCAATAAAAATGGGAATTTCAGGGAATTTGAAAAGTACTTGCTGTATTAGAACAATAGTTGAAACATGGCCTATATGTCCACCTGCTTCAGAACCTTCGAGAATTAATGCGTCGGCTCCATAATCGATCATACGTGTTGCAATCGATTCAGTTGATGCAAAACAAAGGACTTTAGCTCCAGCCTGTTTTGCTATCTTTACTTCATTTTTTCTTGGGAAGCTTCCAGCAAATACTATAAATGGGACTTGCATGTCGCATGCCTTTTTTAAATGCTCTATATAATTAGGTGATATTGTTATTAAATTTACTGCAAAGTTTGCTTTTTCTTTCTTTAAAATTTTTATCTCATTTTCAAGAATACTTACAGGCATATTACCTGCAGCAAGTACTCCAAAACCTCCTGCATCACTAACTGCCCTTACAAGGTTTGAATTACTTATCCATGTCATAGCTCCTGAAATTAAAGGGTAATCAACCTCAAGAAACTTTTGACCTCTTTTCCAGAATTTTAAATCTTTTAAATTTTTCATTTGTAAATTTTATCAAAAGATTTGTTTATTGTAAAACTAAAATTTTATGTTGTAAATTTGACAATTTTTGTCTATATAAGTAACATATTTTATGATTTTTTATATTTATTTTTATCAAAAGACCTATTAAATGGGAATATTGCTTTTGGTATGATAATTGCTATGTTATTATTGTAAAATTTAAAAGGAGGTCTTTTTATGAGGAAAATAATGAAAAGCAAAAAGGGTTTTACATTAATTGAATTACTGATCGTTATTGCAATTATTGGTATTATTGCAGCTATTGCTATTCCAAATCTATTAACTGCTCTTCAGAAAGCAAAACAGAAAGCAACAATGGGTGATATGAAATCTATTGGAACTGCTGTTGAGTCTTATATGACTGATAATTATCTGGCACCAGGTGATATTACTGACGCTAATATTACAGTTTTTTATATGAAAAAAATACCAATTTCTGATGGATGGGGTAATGGATGGAACTATACAAGAGGCGGAACAGCTTTCGATGAATATTCAATCGGTTCAGGTGGAAGAGACGGAAGTTTTGGCGGTTTTGGTCAGTTTCAGACAGTACCTTACATTGTAAATACTCTGTCTGGTTTTGACAATGATATCATCTTTTCAAACGGAACTTATACTTTCGGTCCAAGAGTAAAATAATTTAAAAATCCTTAATGAAAAAAAGCAGCTGGATGATTGTTCCAGCTGCTTTTTTTTTTCTCTTTAATTTTTCTATAAGTTCATATAAAACTCTCTTTTTTTTACGTTTAATATATTTTCTCTTTTTGATTTTTCTCTTCTTTTTTTTAAGAAGATTCAATTTGAAAAGGATACTTATACCAATTGTCGGGGGAATTTCTCTAA
>CBDUTX010000399.1:0-2088 GCA_965370235.1 uncultured Desulfuromonadaceae bacterium
AATATTTTACTTCTGCATTTAGCACATTTTATTGTTACCATAATTCAATTTATAAGTGTTTAATATTATCTTTTTAATATATAGCTAATAAGAATATAAAGTCAACTTATTTAATTGAATCATAAAAAATCTAAAGGAAATTATTTCAAAACCGGGCATTTATTTTAAATTTGAATGATAAATCGAATAAAAACTTGACAAAAAAGGCTTTTAATTATATTTAGTTAGACATGAACCAAAAAATAAGAAAAATAAAAAAAGATCTAAATGAGAAAAAAGTTGAATTCATTGACTTAAAAGTCCTGGATTTAAGAGGAAAGCTTCATTCTTTGATTCTTCCAGAGAAAATGTTTGACAATGATCTGTTACAGAATGGAGTGGGCTTTGATGCTTCTTCTTATGGATTTGCAAAACCTGAAAAAAGTGATATGGTTATGATACCTGATCTTAATACAATGTTTATTGACCCTTTTGCAGAGAAAAAAACAGCAGTATTTTTAGCAAATGTGCATTTAACTGATGAAAAAAGGACAAGATTCTCACAGGATGTGAGGTTTATTGCTGAGAAGGCGGAGAAAGCTTTAAAGGATTTAAAAATTGGAACTCATGGAATGTTTGGGCCTGAATTTGAATTTTTTATCTTTAAAAATGCTGAATACTGCGTAAAAGATAATAATAGCTATTATTATTTAGAAAAAGATTCTGAAGAGAATAGAAATTATTATCATTCTAGCTCTCCTGATGATAATTATATTGATTTTAAAAATGAAGCTGTCTCTATAATGGAAAGCCTTGGGATTGAAATTAAATACCACCATCATGAAGTTGCTGTGAATCAGCATGAAATTGAAACAAAGTTTAATACTTTACTGAAAACTGCAGATGCTTCAGTAATAATAAAATATGTACTTTTTAATCTAGCTAAAAAATATGATCTTTTTTTAACTTTTATGCCTAAACCTCTTTATTATATTGCTGGAAATGGATGGCATGTTCATCAATGGATAATGAAGAATGATAAAAATATATTTTTTGAAAAGGGAAGGTATGGAAATTTTTCTGATAGGGGAATAAAATACATTTCAGGATTGCTGTTTCATTCAGGTTCTTTATGTGCATTCACTAATCCTTCAACAAATTCATATAAAAGACTAGTTAGGGGATTTGAGGCTCCTGTTGCAGCAATTTTTGCAAGATCAAATAGAAATGCTGCAATAAGAATTCCAACCTATGTAATAGAGGGTGAAACACGCATGGAATATAGGCCAGGAGATGCTTCTTCCAATCCACATTTATTTCTTTCTTCTATGTTATTGGCTGGAATAGATGGAATTAGTAAAGATATTGAGCCAGAGAGATTTAGTTTTGGACCTTTTGATTCGGGAGTTCCGGATGTAAAGTCAATAAGAAAAAGGATAAAAATGTTACCTGAAAGCCTTTCAGAAGCTTTAGGTTTCCTTGAAAAGGATAATGATTATTTAAGAGTAAGTGATGTTTTTACTGATGAATTAATTTCACAGTGGATAAGAATTAAGAGGAAAGAGATTGATGAGGTTATGCATGCCCCTCACCCTAAAGAGTTTGAACAATATTTTAACTTTTAATAAAACTTGAAAGAACTAATTAAAAGAATATTTGCATTTATTTTGATCTTAATAATCTTGATATCTCCATATTTTTTAATTGTTGATTTTAGAAAGTATTCTCCTATTATCTTAACAGTTTGGCTTATTTCGGCTGCATATTATGTATTTGTTAAGAGCAAACAATAGATGCCGTTTAAGTAAATTGAAATTTTAAGAAAGCATGAATTAAGATTATATGAGCGAGAATATTACAAATCGTTTTTCAGACTTAGAATCAGGGCAAAAGAGAAAATTAGAAGAATATATTGAAAATCTTATGGAATATAATAAGAAGTTAAATATAATGTCAAGAAAAATTGGGAAAAGAGATATTGAAAAACTAATAGAAGAAACAATGTTATTAGAAAAATTAATAACAAATAGTACAATAATTGATGTTGGAAGTGGAAATGGTATCCTTGGAATTCCAATTGCAATAATGAACAAACAAAAAGAAATAAAA
>CBDUTX010000400.1:0-2065 GCA_965370235.1 uncultured Desulfuromonadaceae bacterium
ATGCTGCAGCAAGGGAATCAAATAATAAAAGTCTCCCTTTGATTGTTTTAGTTGAGGATATCCAATGGTCTGATGAATCATCAATTAAGTCTTTTCAATTTCTTCTACAATCATTGAACACTGAGTTTCAGAGTGATGATTTTTCTACAAAGTATTTATTATTTATTTTAACATATAGAGATAGCTTTCAAATCCCCAGGGCAATTAAAGACTTTTCAGATTTTACTGAGATTAATTTGCAGCCTTTAGATGAAGCTTCATCAGATCAATTAATAACATCTTTCTTTGAAACATCTGACTTTCCAGTGGATGTAAAAAATCAATTAATTGAAAAATCAGCAGGTAATCCTTTTTTTATTGAAGAGTGGGTAAATTTGATAAAAGAATTAAAAAAAACAGATGATTTATCGGATATTCCAATTCCGAGCAATTTGAGAGCTTTAATACTTTCAAGAATTGATAATTTAAATAAAGAAGAAAAATTAATACTTCAAAAGGCTTCTGTAATCGGAAAGGAATTTTTAGTTTTACTGCTTCTTGAGATGAAAAAAATCCTTAAGACTGATGAGTATGTTCAAAACTGTCTTAATTTCCTTACTAATTCTGATTTTATTTACAGGCTTGACAATAAAAAACTCGATTCATATGTTTTTAAGCATATTTTAACTCAGGAAGTTTCATACCTGACAATGCTGAAAAAGAATAGAAAAGTATTACATAAGATTATTGCACATATAATTGAGGATAAGTTTTCAAAGAGGATCAAAGAATTTTACTATGAGCTTGCTTTTCATTATATTAATACGGATGAAACAGATAAAGCAATCGAGTACCTTGAAAAAGCAGGAGATAAAGCAAAAAGGAATTATGAAAATATTAAGGCATTGGAATTTTATAATAAATTAACAGATTTAATGTGTAATAAATCAAAAAAAACAATATTAAAAGAAGACAGAAGGATAAAATATCTTCAGATAATGATAAAACAAATTGATATCCTGCTTATTATAGGAGAAATTAAAACAGCTGAAGAACTTTTTAAAAGATCCTTTGATATAATAAATGAAGAAAAAGATATACAGATATCAGCAAAACTCCACCTTCACTATGGGAGACATGATTGGATTAAAGGTTTGTATAAAACTTCAATGGATCATTTTCATAAATCTTTTAAATTATATGAAGAGATTAATGATAAAGAACAATTAGTTTATGTTTTTATTAATATTACAGGAATCCATTGGCGTTTAAAAGAATATGACAAAGCAATGAAGTGTTTGGATTATGGTTACAAAATTGCATTAGAAACAAAAAATCAAACAAGTATAGCGAGTATTTTAGGGAATAAAGGATTAATTTATCTTGAACAGATGGAATATGATAAAGCAATGGAATTATTTGAAAAAAATATGATGATATCTGAGCAGTTAAATAATAAATCAAGCTTGATGCGAGCTAAGAACAATATTGGTTTGATATACAATTTCAAAAAAGAATATAATAAATCTCTAAAATATTTTAAAAGTTCCTTAAAATTAGCTAGGGAAGTAGGAGATATCAGATTGATTTCAATTGTTTATGGAAATATTGGTGATATATATATTGTAAAAAGAAAATTTAAAGCTGCTCTGAGCATGTATAAAAAACAACTATCGATTTCAAAAAAAATAGACAGTATATTCCATATTGGTGTTTCTTATCAGAATTTAGCCAAAGCATACTGCTGTATTTCTGAGTATGATAAATCATTTGATTTCTATAACAGAAAAATTAAAATATCAGAGGAGATTGGTGAAAAACATGGTGTTGCTGATAGTTATAGAGGATTGGGAGATTTGTTCCTCTGTCAAAAGAAATATAAAAAAGCAGAGAGTTATTATGATAAAGCATTAAAAATTTTTGAAGAAATAGGATCAAAATTAAGAATAATTGGACTTTATAAAAATAAAATCGATCTTTATTCTGAAAAAGGTGATATTGATAAGTTGAGAAAGTACAGAAAAAGACTAAGAAAAATAAAAAAATCTCCCAGCCCGGTTGAAAGACTGGGAGATATCACCCTTTA
>CBDUTX010000401.1:0-2047 GCA_965370235.1 uncultured Desulfuromonadaceae bacterium
TTTTATATTCTTTTTAGATTTCACCTGAAGATGTTTTTCTTTTTCTATAATTTTCTCCTCTGCTTCAAGAATTATTTCTACAGTTTTAGCTTCAGCATCGGAAATAATTATTTTGGATTTTTTCTCAGAGTTTTTAATTTCCTGTATTATATCTAAGGGCATTTATCCTCCTTACATTTGGAATAACTTGCTTATGCTAACACTGCAAAAATAAATAAGTCAAGAATTTTAGTTTAATAATATAGATCCTGTTTCAAACAATATTATGTGATTTAACTTAAAAATAGCAATACTGAAAACTTTATTCAATCATATCTATTTATTGTTTTGTTCTATTATTGATATTAACATAATTTCAAAGTTGTATAATTAATATTAAAAGGAGAAAATAATAATGTTGTTTAATATAATATTATCAATTCTTATCACAGCTCTTCCTTGTGAAAGGATATCCGATCTCCACCTGATAAACTCTGATACATTGATGATTGTTTATTCAGAAGAAGGTGCTTACCTTTTATCATCACCAGGAGATTATTCTCTTATTACACATACAGATGAATATTTTTTGATATCAGGAATTAAAATTGATAAAAAATATATTTTCCAGACAATTGGTTCGGGATTGATCTTTATTGAAGGGAATTCACTGTCCAGAAGGGGATTTAACATTTGCGGTCCACATCAACAATATGGAACATCACTATCTCTAATTAGCGATAAAATTTATCTTGGGTTTTCAGACGGATTGTTTTTTATAGAGAAAGGATCTGCCGATCCACACATTGTCAGATCATTTTCCGCAGGTCCTGCAGGATACATCTTAGATCTTCAAAACGAAGACAACAAATTAGTAATTTCAACATTGGAAGGGTTGTATCTGAGAGAAGATGACAGTTTCATAGATCTTCATTTTCCTGAAAAATATTCTCACAATAAAGTTATTCAAATCTTCAATGATTCCATTCTACTTGGTTCAGACAGTGGTTTATGGCTTTGGGATAAAGAAAAGTGGAATAAAATAATACCTCTTGAATATACATCCTCTATATTTATCGATAATGAAATAATTTATGTATCAGATTTTAATTCACTAAATATTATCTCAAGAAAAAATTTTAACTTGCTTTTCAAATATAATACATTACAGATAATCTCGATAATTAAATTCAGAGGAAAGATTATTTTTGGAAGTGTTGGAGGATTGTTTGTCGATACAATTCCAACAGTGGAAACTTCTGATGTTCTCTTTGACAGCACTTTTCCGATAAATCACTGCCTGATCGACCGTCCGTTTCAAATTCCGTTCAATATCCTGCCTGATCAGACTTACCTCTTCGGTTCTACATTTGATTCAAGATATAGAGTTCATAAGGGTAATGATTATAACAATCCAAACGGAACACCAATATTATCAGGTTCTGTTGGAACTGTTATCTCATCCGGAACCGGAAATCATAATGCAAATTACATCACAGTGAACTATGGAAAATTATATAAGGACTGGACGGTAAGAGGAGTTTATGTTCATCTAAATCAGCCATCTACTTTAAAATCCAATGATATTGTCAGATGTGGTGATACCCTGGGTTTTGTCGGGCATACGGGAAGAGCTACAAATGATCATCTCCACTTTGAAATCAGACTGACAATAAATGGAAGGAATTACGGAAGTGTAAATCCATCTTTATGGACAAAACCTGTTGAGGGTACTGGGATTATTGCAGGAAGAATAACAGAAGGTGGTTCAGCAATATCCGGATTAAAAATTTACGGTTGTTATAAACCATGGGTATTCGAGACACCTTTTATGTATGCTGAAACTTATGGTGCCGGTGTTATGTCTGATCCGGAGTTGAATGAAAATTTTGTAATTTCAGATGTACTACCTGGACTTTACTTAATGAAAATTGAAATAGAAGGTTTAGAATTGGACAGCTTTACTGTCAGAGTAAGGCAGAATGGAATTACCTGGGTTGAAAGAGAGATCTAATAATTTTCAATCTTCAATTCTTGAAGGTCTCCCTGAGGAAAATATTTCAGCTGT
>CBDUTX010000402.1:0-2034 GCA_965370235.1 uncultured Desulfuromonadaceae bacterium
GAGTGAGAAGAATATCAGGTTTTTGTGGTTTGGGATTGTGAATTATTTTATTACTGATAATCAATTCGGCTTTGCAGTATCCACCCCGGGCTTCAGGACCATAGCTCTGTGTCTGAACAACATATTTATTGTCAAAAAGAGCTGCTGCTTCTCCCATTATCATTCCCATTGTAATGAGTCCCTGCCCCCCTGAACCGCTCAATCTTATTTCATAGAGGTTCTTCATCTTTAACTCTCCTCTTAGCTTTATCAATGAGACCTTTGTAGGTATAAGTGTATTCAGGATAATCTCTGTTTGCAAATATCCCTACAATTGTTTTATCTTCTTTTTCCTTTTCAGTCATTTTTTCTGATTGCTTTATTGTAATAGTGTTGTCCTTGATACTTTTCATCATGTCGATATTTTTACCGACTTTATTGTAAAAACTGTAAAGAGTGGGGCATGGTGTAATAGCATCTATTACTGAAAAACCTTTCTTTTCTATACCCATCTTTATAAATTTCTCAAGAAGCATTGCATGATATGCAGTTGCTCTTGCAACAAAATTAGCACCTGCTGATTTTGCGAGATCACAGACATCGAAAGGTCTTTCAATATTACCGTATGGAGCTGTTGCTCCGTAATCATTAGTTTTCATGGTGGGAGAATACTGCCCACCTGTCATTCCATAGATACTGTTGTTAAAGACAATTGCTGTTATATTAATATTTCGTCTGCATGCATGAATAAAATGGTTCCCTCCTATAGCAAGAGCATCACCGTCTCCTGTTATGACAATAACTGTCAGCTCAGGATTTGCCATCTTAATTCCCGTTGCAAATGCCAGAGCTCTTCCATGAGTACCATGAAGGGAAGGAAAATCAACATATACAGGAGCTCTTGAGGAACATCCTATTCCTGATACAAGTACAACTTTATTTCTATCCAATCCGAGACTGTCAATTGCTCTGACAATAGAAGATAAAATAATACCATCTCCGCAACCAGGGCACCAAACATGAGGGAATTTTTTGTTGGGTCTCAGATAATTATGAATAATGTCCTTCATCATAATTGCTTTTCCTTGTCTTTTAGAATTTTTTGAAGTATTTCTTCAGCAGATATATAGAGACCATTATACTTATTGATCCCTTTGACACTTGAACCGAATTTATTAACTCTGTCAATTTCAAGGATTAATTGTCCCATGTTCAGTTCAACAACAAAGACTTTTGGGATTTTTTTGATGAAATCAGCAACAACTTTTTCATGAAAAGGCCAGATTGTCTTCAGTTGGAGAACACCTATTTTCAAACCTTTTTCCCTGCCGTATTCCATGGCACCAAGACAGCTTCTTACCGGAGTTCCATAAGAGAGAAGAAGAATTTCAGCATCATCTGTGTTAAATGCTTCATAACGGAAGATATCATCTAAATTATTATCAATTTTTCTATGTATTCTATCCATTAGTGAGGTTACTTCATCCGGTTTTGTTGTAGGATAACCGTATTCATCATGTATAAGTCCTGTTATGAAGTATCTGTAATTACTTCCAAATTTCTCAAAAGGAGGAATATCACCATATTTAGTGTCAAAAGGTTTGTAATCCTGAGGTTTATCAGCAGTGCCTTTTCTTTCATAGATTTCAATATCTTCTTCTAAAGGAAGAACTACTCTCTCTCTCATATGAGCTACAGTTTCATCGAGTAGAAGTATAACAGGGTTTCTGTATTTTTCTGACAGGTTAAAAGCATCTATAGTTAGTTCAACGACTTCCTGTACTGTTGAAGGAGAAAGAACAATAATCGGATGATCACCATGGGTTCCCCATCTTGTCTGCATCACATCTCCCTGAGAAACCTGTGTTGGAAGACCGGTGCTCGGTCCTCCTCTCTGTACATTGACTATTACACATGGAATTTCATTCATACATGCATAACCAATGTTTTCCTGTTTTAAGGAAAATCCCGGACCGCTGGTTGCTGTCAACGATTTAACACCAGCCATTGAAGAACCGATTACTGCAGCCATAGAGCTAAGTTCATCTTCCATCT
>CBDUTX010000403.1:0-2033 GCA_965370235.1 uncultured Desulfuromonadaceae bacterium
AAATAGAGATATTGAGAGAAGAAATAGAATCTATAAAGGAATTTTTAAATAATTAATTTAAAAGGAGAAAAAAGTGAAAAAGTTAAAGATAACAATTTTTCTTCTCCTGATCTCAATAGTTGTAATAGCTCAGACTTATGAATTGAAAAAATCAGCATTTGATATATCCGGATTGATATCTTCAGGTTCTACTTACACATTAGCTGATGCAATAGGACAGTCGGTAACAGGGAAGAGCATAGGTTCAACATATATTGAGACTTCAGGGATTCTTCATATGAATTTCGGGAGTTTACTCGGAATTGAGGAAGAAATTGTTGAAGGTTTTTCACCTGATGTTTTCTGTCTCCATGGTAGTTATCCTAATCCATGCAGGAGTATGGCAGTAATCAGATTTGAAGTTCCTTATTTGACCAGAGTTAAAGTTTGCATTTTTGATATTTCCGGAAGGAATGTGAAAAATATTGTAGATTCTGAACTTGAAGCAGGACAGTATGAGATACCTGTTTCAATGGAGGATCGGTCACCTGGAATATATTTCCTTTTGATGAATGCAGATACTTATTTTTCAAGCAGAAAGATGGTTATTGCTGAATAATATAGGGGGAATGTCTGTCTGTTCTTTTTGCAGGCAGGCATTCCATTGTTCTTTCAAATTATGTTTGATAAAAGCAGGTAAATTTTTTATAATAGATTATGAAAAACTATCCCGAACCGGATGTTCTAATTGCCATATTGAAATATAAACGGGATCTTGATATTGTATTTAAAAAAAGATGGTACCGTATCCCGAAAAAATCAGCACCGAAGCCTCTTAAAAATTTTTTATATATCGCTTTCTATCAATCTGCCTGTTTCGGTAAAGATAAGTGGAAAGTGAGATATTATAGTAAAATAAAGGAAATCTCCATTGTTAAAAGAGTTGAACTTCTCCCTGAAGAACCAAAAAATTCTAATGCAAATGAAGATTACTACAAAATTGAGTTATATGATATTAGAGAACTGCGTAATCCTATTATAAGTAAGAAAGGGAGAAGACTGATTTTTATTCCCACTACAATAGAAAAATTATTATATGCAGAAGAGATCAATGACTGTTTCCATGGCAGTCCTCTTGAGGATAAATTATGGAATAACTTAAAAGCAAACAAGATCAAAGCCGAGAGGAATGTGCTGGTTTTAAATAGTGAAATAGAAAAATTTATCCAGCTTGATTTTGCTTTATACTGCAAAAATGCCAAGATAAATGCTGAATGTGATGGAGATTCCTGGCATATAGGCAGTGAAAAGGCTGTGAGAGATAACAAGAGGGATAATTACCTTACTTCAAGAGGGTGGAATATTCTGAGATTTTCTACAAAGCAAATAGAACGAGAAATGCCGTATAATATAAATATTTTAAAAAAAATGATAGAAATGTACGGAGGACTTATTGAACAATAGATTACCTCCTATTGATAGTGATAACTGAGGATCCAATACCTTAATATTAGAGAAATAATTATGTTAGATGAAATAGAAAAATTGTTACAAAAAGATTTATTTCAGAGTACGGCTGCTGCTGAGTTATTAAGTCTGGAAGAAGGGGAGAGAAGGGAAGTAAGTATATTATTTGCTGATATTAAAGGCTTTACATCTATATCTGAGAATCTTGATTCTGAGGAACTTAAGACAGTTCTCGATAGGTTGTTTCAGCTTTTTACTCTCTGCATTAAGCATTACGGCGGGTATGTAGATAAATATGAGGGTGATCTTATAATGGCACTATTTGGAGCCAAAATTGCAAGTGAGAGTGATACTGAAAGAGCAATAAATGCTGCACTTGAGATGATAGATAAATTGAAAAAATTCAATAAAATATTGTGCAGGAATGAAGAATTTCAAAATATAAAAATTAATATAAGAATTGGTATTAATACTGGTTTGGTTACAACAGGGAAAATTGGAGAAAAAAGAGAAGGTGATTTCACTGTTTATGGTGATCCGGTTAATATTGCATCGAGACTTGAAGAGAAAACACCACTGAACAGGAT
>CBDUTX010000404.1:0-2020 GCA_965370235.1 uncultured Desulfuromonadaceae bacterium
CAAATGTGTACTTGAGAGAAAAGGTGCTCCCGTTGCAATCGGCAGGCTTGAAAGATTTGCTGCTGAAATGGAGAGTTTGAAAGAAAAATTTGAATTACCAGAGAAAAATCCTTCAACGGGAAAAAGAGTGGCGGTAATAGGCTCGGGTCCTGCAGGTATTACTGTTGCAGGAGACTTGATTATGCTCGGGCATGAAGTGACAATTTTTGAAGCACTTCATGCACCCGGTGGAGTACTGACTTACGGTATTCCTGAATTCAGGCTTCCGAAAGCTGTTGTTAACAGAGAAATGGAATATATTCGGAAACTTGGTGTAAAATTAGTTACAAATTATGTAATAGGAAAAACTAAATCACTGAAAAAGCTAATCGATGAGTATGATGTTGTATTTATCGGAAGTGGGGCAGGATTGCCGTGGTTTATGAATATCCCAGGAGAGAATTTAAACGGATCATATTCTGCAAATGAGTTCCTTACAAGGATGAATCTGATGGGCGGTTTTAAATATCCAAATTCATTTACTCCAATTATCAAACATAAAAAAATTGCAATTATAGGAGGTGGAAATGTTGCAATGGATTGTGCAAGAACATCTCTAAGGCTCGGAGCAAAGGAATCTTACATAGTTTACAGAAGGTCTGAAAAAGAACTGCCTGCAAGGGAAGAGGAATATGAGAATGCAGTTGAGGAAGGTGTTATATTTCATTTTCTGACACTGCCACTAAAGTTGATAGGAGATGAAGATGGATGGGTCAAGGAAATGGAATGTCTGAAGATGAAACTCGGTGAGCCTGATAAATCAGGAAGAAGAAGACCTATACCAATTGAAGGTTCAAATTTCATGATGCCTATAGATGGATATATCGTTGCGATTGGGAACAGCCCAAATCCTCTTATTCCTGATACAACACCTGAACTTGAAGTGGGGAAGTGGGGAAATATTATTGCAGATGAAGGAACCGGTAAAACATCAATAGACAGAGTATGGGCTGGTGGAGATATTGTCAGTGGTGCTGCAACAGTGATACTTGCTATGGGAGCAGGAAGAATAGCTGCAAAATCGATGCAGGAATATCTGACTTCTTAGAGGGTCGGGGCTTGCATTTTTGCATTTTTCTTAAGTTAAGTTACATAATATCGTTTAATTTAATATCTAACCATGGAGAGTCCCTATCTGCATGCAACACACATTCAGTTGACAAAAAGAAATTTGTAATTTTTGACTAAGGTAAAATAAATATATATGTAATTTTTAAAGTTTGTAGAAATTTTACAAAGTGGGTTAATTTAATGTCTGGATATTTAATTAGGTACAAAAAATTAAAATATAGAACTTATCAAATTCTTGAAAAAGCAGAAAAAGGGGATAAAGCGAGTCTAATATTTGATGTTTTTATACTGACTTTAATAATTTTTAATGTTATATCAGTCCCACTTGAAACTGTAAAAGGTCTTTATAATCAATATAGTTCTATTTTTTGGTACTTTGAAATAATTTCTGTTATAATTTTTACAATTGAATACATCTTAAGATTGTGGAGTTGTACTTCAAATATTAGATACAAAAGAAGAATTATAGGCAGAATTAAATTTTTATCAACAATGCCATTGTTAATAGATCTATTTGCAATTTTACCTTTTTACATTCCAATGATTATCCCTGTTGATCTCCGCTTTATAAGAATATTGCGGTTATTCAGAATGTTTAGGATTTTTAAGATTGGAAGATATTCTAATTCCTTAATCATCATTGTCACAGTTTTAAAAAGAAAAAAAGAAGAATTAATTATGACATTAGTATTTACAATTTTATTAATTTTTATTGCTTCAACTTTAATGTACTATGCTGAATCCAGTTCTCAACCGGACAAATTTACAAGTATTCCAGCTACATTCTGGTGGGGAATTTGTACACTTACAACTGTTGGTTATGGAGATATTTTTCCTGTAACTCCATTAGGAAAAATTATTTGTGGAATTATTTCCTCATCAGCGTGTAAATAACCGATTCTCCAACCTG
>CBDUTX010000405.1:0-2007 GCA_965370235.1 uncultured Desulfuromonadaceae bacterium
AGGGATTGTTGAAATTATCACTGCTCCACTTGATGAAATGACTATAATTTCAGACATATTATTTTCAAGCAGTGTATCACCGAGTACTGACACAGGCAAATTTGTCAAACACGGATTACTACTTTATCCCGCATTTATTTCTGATGTTACTGTCAACAATCCTCAACTATTAGCATTTTATGAGATATATCCACAACTTGAAAATGATTCGATTAACATCACTGCCAAAATCATAGATGCCCTTGGTGAAGAAATATGGAATTTCAATTCAATTCTTTATAATGAAGAAGCAGGTATGGTTGTTGGAAAACTGCTTAACTTACCGGTCGGAGATCTTTCAAATGGAAGTTATCAATTCATTGTTGATGTAAATGGAGAAAAAAGATATGAAGATTTTACAATTCTATGGGATATATCAGGTGTAAAGTTAAATCTGCCTGATCTTGAGATGTCTCCTGTTGCAGAAAAATATTATATGAATATTGATATGCTGATGACAACGAAACAGAGAAATTTTTTCGAAGCTCTTAATGAAACAGGACAGAAGGAATTTGTCAAAATATTCTGGAATGCAAGGGACCCTAACCCTCTTACTCCTGAAAATGAAGAATTAGAGTTAATTGCAGAAAGAATGCAATATGCAGATGAACAATATTCAAGCGGATTTGAAGTAGGCTCTGAATCAGACAGAGGAAAGATTTATATCAGAGAAGGTCAACCGGAAGAGCGACAGATTGTCCCTGCAGATATTAAATATCCACCAAATGAGATATGGATGTACTGGAGAACAGGTTACAAATACATATTTGCAGATATACACCGTAATGGTAAATTTGAACTGATATATACAAATGATCCAGAAGAAAGAAATCATCCCACTTGGGAAAGTTATACAGATCCATCATTTGGAGATGTTTGGTAATATAACAAAAACCCCCGTGAATTCATTCACGGGGGTTTTATTAATTAAAGCTGAAGATCCTCAGACATACTCTTGAAAATGTAAATAAAAAATATACTCAATTTATCCTCGTCAAATCCACTGTTAAGCAAATCCTGATATTTTTCTTTTAATATGGGATCACCCGATTCTTCAATTTTTTCAGTCCATTCAAGGAACATGGCAACAGATTGACTATTACTGAAATCATCGATTTCACCGGTAATAGATGGTACAAACAAACCCGAAATTATATCGGATTTTGCTTTTGCAGAAGAAATTATTTTAGTGAGAATATCAATTTCATTCTGAAGTTCACCATTTTTTTCATTTGCTTTGTCAAGTTCATTTTGAAGATCATCATATTTCTGTTGAGGAACACCCGAACAGCCTATAAATACTATGAATACAAAAACAATCCATCCAATATAACTTTTTACCATATGATACCTCCTGACATATTCTCTATAGTTATTATAAAGACCTTTTAAAGTTAAGAAATTTATATAAGAAAGTCACACCAAATATCTTAATAACATCACCGGGTATGAATGGTGCTGATCCTAAAAGAACCAATTTCAGAAGATCCGGAAATCTTCCGGTTGAGATATAAACCCAATATGACAGAACTATCAAGCCAGGCAGGTGAATGAGGAATAAATTTGCAAATAATAAAGCCAGTGTTATTTTTACAGATGAGACACTCCCTTTATGATTTTCTACAAAACTGCCTGTGTAATATGCTGCAAGTATAAAACCAACTATATATCCGCCGGTTGGTCCGAATAAGTAACCAATTCCACCGGCTCCCTGTGAAAACCATGGAATAACAGTAACTCCAAGAACAACATATATCATTTGACTTATTGAGCCCCACCATTTACCAAGGTACACCCCTGCAAGAAGAACAGTAAATGTCTGTAAGGTTACTGGTACTGGAGTATATGGAAGGAAGAACTTCATCTGTGCAGCTACACCTGTAAGCAGAGCAAACAGTGCAGCAAGAGAAAGTTTATAAAATATATTTATTCTATGTTACGATACTGCAGTCAGGAGAAAGTTATTGT
>CBDUTX010000406.1:0-2002 GCA_965370235.1 uncultured Desulfuromonadaceae bacterium
CTGAAGGAGAGCGTATGGATTCGATATCTTCGTTGTCAACGGTCGGTGCATATTTCCAGGCTACATTTACCGATACGGTTCATATAGAGAAAGACAGCTTAAATCCTTCACAGTCCGGTTTGAAATGGATACAGAGAAAGATAACAAGAATAGCTGAAATTCCTTCCATTTCATATAATGTTCCATTTTCAATATACGGAGTTTCCGGTGATGTTCTAATTAATACATATCTTTTTACTTCTCTTGCGGATTCTCACCATGTCAGAATTAAAATTAATGGATTTGAAATAGGCATTGATAATTGGTATGGAACCTATGAATACCAACCACGTAAATTATCTTTTTATGCAAGTGAAAATATACTGAATTACGGACAAAATATTCTGGAAATCGAACTTTTCAGTGGAAGTTCCAATTCAGACGACATGGTTCTCTATGACTTTTCAGATATGATATATCAGAGTGTATTTAGTGCTGTTGATGAAAGATTAGAGTTCTCTGTAGAAGAGTATCCAGTAGATACATTATTTGGTTTTACAATAAAAGGTATTAACCCGGGAAATTGTGAAGTATTCTGTATTTATCCTGAATCTGTGTATAAAGACAATGATTTTGCAGTTTATCAAATCAGAAAAATAGTTAATTATCATACAGCAGCGGATAGTATAAGTTTTGCTTTACAATTGGAAGACACTACAACAATATCAATTTCATCAAATTTATTAAAACCAGTTGATATTCGAAGTTCAGATCCTAATAATCTTAAAAGAATTACCGGTGCAGATTATATTATCATATCAAATGAACAATTTAGAAATACAGTTATTGAATTTATAAAATTCAGAGAAAATCACTTCCCGGGTGGTTTAAAACCTCAAATAGAATTTGTTTCAGTCCAGGAAATATATAATAATTTTGGTTATGGAATGCCCGATCCTGCTTCGATAAGGAATTTTCTCAAATGGACATATGATAACTACAATCCAATACCTGCGTATGTTCTCTTACTTGGAGCAGGAAGTTATGATTACAGAAATATTGTAAATTCCGGTTTTAAATGTAATATAGTTCCTGTTCATGAAGAGGGAGGAAAAGTTACAGAAAATACATTTCTCAACTATAATGATTGCATTGATGACTGGTTTGTGAAATTTGATACTTTTCCAAATTTAAATATGGTTATTGGACGAATAACTGCTTCAAATGTTGCTCAAGCTAAAAATATATTGAAAAAAATAATACTCTTTGAACAGAATAATACTTTTGGAATATGGAAGGATAGATTGATCTTACTTGCAGATGATGAATATGGAAGCCGTGTATATCAGAATTACAATGAAAGTGTACATTCAAGAGATATGGAAGATATAGCAAGTAATATTCAGAGGTATTTTCAACCAGTCAGGCTTTATCTTATGAACTATCTAGGTACTAATCAATCAGCAGGTCCTCCTTATAACTATAATCCGGGTGATAAACCTGCTGCTGAAGAAGAACTTATGGAGCAACTTGGTAGAGGTGCGTTATTTTGGATATTCCTCGGACATGGAAATGTTTCTTTATTGACACATGAAAATGTATATACTCATCCTTCAAATACGAATGCTTTGGAAAATAATGCAAGGATGCCTGTTGCATTTTTCGGTTCCTGCGGTGTGGGAGCATTTGACAGAATTACTCAGTCATCCCTGACTGACGGTTTGCAAAATAAAGAAAATGGAGGAGCAATATTTGCATGGGGACATTCAAGAGAAAGTTATCCCGATCCTAACAAAACTCTGATTACTAATTTAATTGATAAGATTCTCAATGATAATTTGACACCGGGTGAAGCTGCATGGGTTGTTAAAAATTATAATGACAGAGCTCACAGACTTTATATCAGCTTCGGAGATCCTGCAACTATAGTAAAGCGGGATTCATTGACTATTTCACTTCAGTTATACAAGGACAGTGTAGGTGTTACCGAGGGAACAGGAGCAGGTATTACAGGTAGAGAAGA
>CBDUTX010000407.1:0-1994 GCA_965370235.1 uncultured Desulfuromonadaceae bacterium
GAATGTTATTACAAATACTAATGATAATTGTTTCATAACTCCTCCAATATTTATATTTAATAAAAATTTATCTTAAAATAGTAATTCTCCCTGAAGTTGATCCAAAATCACTTATTAATTCATAGAAATATATACCTTCTCTCATTAATCTTACATTCTCCTCATAACTTCCTTCTGGAAATCTACTGTCTATCGGTGTCATTATTAATCTTCCTGTTAAATCATAAATGTTCAGTTTAATATGTGAAGACGAGGGAATTGAAAAATTGATATTAACAATATTACTTACTGAATAAATATTATACCTAATACTATTGTCAGCGATTTCTTCATATTCCTCCTCAACACCTGTATTACCAAGTGAATCGACTTTCATTATAAAGAGATCACCATTTAATTCCCCTACAAGGACATAAGCACTGTCATAAGTCTTTTCCAGACAATAACCAAGTCCCTGACCATATTCCCTAAGCCATACTGAGTCTCCAACATTATTTGTTTTGTATAAACTTACTTCTCCAGATGTAATTTTCGCGGTTATTATATAACCACCTTCATAAGCTTCAACAACTGACATTCCCATTTCTGAAATGTTCATAGTATTGTTCTTATATGAAAAAAATATCCAATTACCTAATGAATCTGCCTTATATAAAAAAACACATTCAGGATCATGATAATTGATAAATCCTCCTGTTATAACAAAACCGCTATCTTTTGTTTCAACAATATCTTCAGGAGTAAATTCAGGCCACATCCCCCAAGTAAAATATTTTTTCCACAAAGAATTATTTTCAATGGAAAATTTTTCACACACCATTGCATCACTAGTTGTAGTAGAAATAAAATTTTCATCATAACTTTTACATGTTGTAACAACCCCTTCCAAATCATCTTTTATCCATAAAGAATCACCAAGAGAATCAACCAACATTATTCTATTACATCTTGTTAATAAATAACCATTATTTGAAGCATTAATAACTGATTTAATTCTATATCCCATATTATGATAAACTCTTGTCCATAATGTATCACCATATTCATCTAATATTAATAACCAGGCATAATTATCTTTCTTAGCAAGAACAGCATATCCATTATTTATTTCTACAATATCATATCCAACAGAAATGCTCTGACCTGAATATATTTTTGTCCACAAAGTGTCTCCATATCTGTCTAATTTTAGAATCCATAATTGATTGTCTTTACTGCCGGTTACTATATATCCAGTATCTGCTGTTTGTTCTATTGAATAAGCTTCATCTACACCAGAACCACCATAAGTCTTTATCCATAATGAATCATAAGCACTTAAAACAACTGGAATTAAAAGAACAATAATAATTAAAGTAATTTTAATTTTTGCCATTTTATTCTCTCCTTATTTATTGATTATCTCATTATTTTATTAATATTTTTATTCAACAATCAAAAACTTCCCTGTTTCATTTAAAAACTTACTATCAAGTCTGTAAAAATAAATACCATTTCTCTCTGCTCTGAAAGGGATTTCATGAGAACCAGAAGAAAGTTGTCCTGATACTGGAGTGGAAATCAAACGACCAGAGATATCAAAAATATCAAGTTTAATGTGTTCAGAAAAAGGTAAAATAAAATTAAAATTTACCTGTCCATTTCCAATATTTGATATTTTTAAAATATCATCCGAAGAAATTGCTCCGGGTATCTCTTCCTCAATTCCAACATTTAAGTTAGCGTTGGTTTTAACAACATTTAAATTCCCACTATCCGATCCTGCAATAATGAATCCCGAATTTTCTGTAAGATAAATCGAATGAAAAGTTAAAGATGCATATTCTGGTCCGAATATTTTTCTAAATTTATAAATGCCTTCAGATGAAATTTTATCGACAAAACGGTATTTAGATGGAAAATCACTATCATACCCCGCAATTATAAAATCACCTTCAGGTGTTAAACAAAAATCTTCATATTGATATTCAGGACGACGAAGACGACTTATATTA
>CBDUTX010000408.1:0-1989 GCA_965370235.1 uncultured Desulfuromonadaceae bacterium
TCATAAGGAGATCTTCCTTTGTTGTCACTGACAATTGAAAAACTGAAGGATGCAATACTGTCAATGTCCTCAATTTTTTTTATCCATTGAAAATTATTTGCTTCGGAATAAATTACAGATGTCTGGATCAAATTAAACAATAATATAAAAAGGATACTCCTGGTCATTTTTCCTCCTTGTCAATATAGTTCAAAACAATGTTTTTTACTTCCGTTATTTTAGTAATTTTATAATCAGCTTCTTTCACTTCCTCTCTACCATACCCATAAGATGCTCCAATTGAAATCAATTTGTTCTCCCTGGCAGCATCAATATCATGTTTTCTATCACCAACTACAAAACCTATATCAGAATTCGTCCTGGATATTATTTTATTAATCATCTTTGTCTTTGTGTCGCTTATTAACTCCGGAATGTGAAATTCAAGAAAATATTTTTTAAGGTTAAATTTTTCCATAACAGTCTCAAGATATATTTTTGATGCATTTGAACAAAGATAAATTTTGAAGTTATTTTCCTGCAGCCATTTCAGAACATCTTCAACATTCTCATATAAAACACCGTTTTGAATCACATTATCAAGCTCAAAATTGTCAAATTCCTTAATAATTACAGGTAAATTATCTTTGGTGAAAACCTCAGACAACCATTTATTAAATACATGAGCTGGTTCGCCAATAAATCTGTATAAAAAGGAGTCATTGTATTTTTTTATCAAACTATCAAAATTCCCATACTGCTTAAATATATCTTTTACTGCTGGAATATATGAAGATTCAGATTGGTAAAGGGTTCCATCCAGATCAAATATTATCATCTTTTTTTTATATTTCATACATCTTCATATAATCGTTTTGTGCAGTAAGATATCCCTTTGAAAACTTTATATCCTAATCTTTGGAAAACTTTTTTGGATACTTCATTTTCTTCTTCTATCAGACATGCAAATATCCCTATTCCTGCTTTTTCAAACAATTTTTCTACCTTATCAACCAGTTTTGTTCCAATATTTTGTTGCTGAAAATCAGGATGAACAGCCAATCTGTTTATCAATCCCTTTCTTCCATCATGAGATCCAAATAATGAACCGATAAGCCTTTCTTCTGCTTCTGCAACTAAAAATATAGAACAATCCAATTTATTCTGCCTGACAAGTTCTTCTCTACTGTCTCTGCCTTTTGGTCGATAAGGGAGGGAAGAAATTTTCCAGAGTTCAATTAATGAATTATAATCTTCATTTACGTATTTTCTAATCTTTAAATCCATTACATCCTCTAAATGATTTTATATGATGTCACGCTATATGGTCTTGAGATTTCATAGAAAGGAAGATAGTACATTTTAAATTTTGCTTTAACAATAATTTCTTTTTTTTTTATAAAAAAATGCTCTAATCTTGATTTTACATAATTATCATCCGCTCTTCCAATAAATATCAAGTATGAATCTTTTGTTGAAATCAGATGAATTTTTTCTATTAATTTCTCAATCTCAGTAGGATTTAAATAATATAGAATTTCGGAACATATAAATAAATCAAATTTATTTTCAGTATATTTTTCTGTATCAAAATCACAAACATCCCCGCAAATAAAATTAATATTCTCTTCTTTTCTGAAATTATCTAAAGCTGTATTAATTGCAGTTTTTGAAATATCGATACCTGTTATTCTCTGGGCTACATTTATAAGTTTAACAGTCAAATATCCTGTTCCGCATCCGATATCGAGCACAGATTTAAATTTTCTTTTTCCAAGTACATTTTTTATAGTATTTAGTTTTTCTGTTTCATAATCAGAATTTACAACCTTAAATGGATCTCTATTCAATCGGTAGAGAAAATCAAAAAATATTATAGAACTACAAGAACGTACAAAAAGGTAATATATTTTTGTAGCAAAATTTAAGGTTTTCTCTAATATATTTAATGTCAAATTTATAAACCTTTATCAAATTTTTCTTAGAATGCAAGATATTATATTATATAAT
>CBDUTX010000409.1:0-1980 GCA_965370235.1 uncultured Desulfuromonadaceae bacterium
TTGAACGGAAATTATTTTCTGCAGGAATTGTGAACTGCCTGCTTTAAGTGAGATGAAATAAACTCCGTTTGGAATAATATTACCTGTATTGTCTCTTCCGTTCCAGCGTATCGTTGTCTGCTCATTTACTGATGTTTCTGAAAGATTGAAGTTTTTAACAATTCGTCCTGAAATATCAAAAATTCTAAGTTCTGCATTGATATTTGCCGGAAGAATAAAACTTATTTCAACCGATTGCCTGAAAGGATTAGGATGAACACTGAAATTAGTAGTATTGACAATTAGCTCGGATATTTCTTCAACACCAGATGTTGTAATTCCAAAGAAAGTCATTATCGAATCGAGAAGATCCGCTTTAGTCGATGCATCTGTTGCATCAACAAGTCCTCCGAGTTCAAAAGAAGTTCCGACAGTTTTGTAAGAACCTGCCTCATTGGCAACACCACAGTAATACGAATTATTCGTGTCTTCGAAGATATTAAATCCTGTTCCAGTAGCCTGGAGGTGATCAATGTAATTGTTCTCACCGCTGTAATTAAAATTCATTATTTCTGTGAATGTTCCTGTCAGACCGCCAACAGGACCGAGATCATTAGTCCCATCGGCAACAGCATTGATACCGAACATTGATCCGAAGTCATAACCTCCTGAAAATAAAGGATCGTAGTACCATACATCACCGCCTTCAAGGTACATATTTCCACCGTTGTTCACATAATCTACAAGAGAAGTAGCTTCAGCACTTGAAACTCCAATTCCATAGTTGTTTGAAAATATTCCGACACATACAAATATTGACTGATATAATCCAAGATCACCTGCAGGAAGTGATGTTGTGTAAATACCGCTGTAACCGAGGGAAGATAAGATACTGTCAATTGTAAAACCCGATGAAGGTGTTGGATCGGGATTCCAGACGAGGTATTGATATGAACCTATAACTATATCAAAGTAATGAGTATCTGAAAAACTGGTGTCATGAACTACAACCATAAAATTAGCGGTATGACCCTGAGGAGCTGAAGCATCTGCCGTAATAGTGTAAGGATCACCGGTGTTTTCTATTATACTGTCAACCGGAAGAGGACCAATATTTCCTGAATTATCAGAGATATTTATATAAGGATCCGAGCTGTAAAGATTAGAAAAGAGATATGGAAAATCATATCCACCGACATTCTTGAATGTACATGTAAGGTCAACTGTCTCACCCGGATCTAAACGTCCGTTGTTATTTCCTGTATTATCATAAATTGTATTATCGAGAAGAACTATATATGGTAGAGCTCCGTTATATTCAAGAGAGATATCATCAGCGAAGACCTTCGCTGTTTCAGAAGCTCCTCAACAGTCATAAGAGGAGTCATACATAGCAACCTGAATTTTTTTGATATCTGCCGGATTGATTCCTGTTAAATTTGTAAGTTCATCATTGATGTTAAATGAATAATAGTTCCAAAGTGTATCCGGTGCTTCAATGATATGAAGCGTGGGTGAGTTTACCCATGGACAATGAAGACTTAATGCGGCAATTCTCGTTTCACCGAGTAACAAGCTATTATCATCGAGGTATCCTATCACAAAAGCTGCACCAGCCCCTGCTGTGCTCGTTGCGGTTGCATAAAGCTTTGTATTGACCGAGAAGTCCAGATTTGTTGTCACTATATCAACACTCTGGTAGAGTTTTGCATAACCACCACCAGTTCCAAGATAGACATAAGCTTCATAATCAGGATCAGGATCATAATTTGTGTTACGGTCTATTGTAACATTAGCTCCACTGCTTATCTGAGTCCAGCCAATGTTAAGTTCCTGTTCAAAATCTCCATTTGTTATAAACTGAGCATCACTTACAAGATTGAAAACAAGGAGAAATGCTAGTAATTGAATCATATTACCTCCTTTACAATAAAATCATTTTCTCTTTAATTCTTTTTAGATAAAAAAACACAAAATTTATTATAATTTTTAATATATTTA
>CBDUTX010000410.1:0-1973 GCA_965370235.1 uncultured Desulfuromonadaceae bacterium
GAGAATCTCATTAAAACAAATTTTGATAAAGATGTAAATTTTATCAATACTGTATCCTGTCTCATTGAAGATTTTAAGAGTGATGCAAATGTAACACCTGCCTTAATATTTACCTGCTGCTGATTTGCAAAAGATATTCTGTACTCAATTGGGTCTTCAACAGAGATCAAGCTCCGGGTTTTACAGTCAATCGCATGCAATAAGCTATAAATAGTTGTGGATTTACCTGACCCAGTACGTCCCACTATTAATATAATACCTTCGGTTTTATTTGCTGATCTTATTAATATATCTGACTGATCTTTTGAAAACCCAAGTTCATAAAGACTTGGTGGATTTACCGATGGTTCTAATAGCCGGATTATCATACTTTCGCCATATTGAGTGGAAGTTGTTGCCAATCTTAATTGGAATTCTTTTTTTTCAATATAGGCTTTAAAACTGCCATCCTGTGGTTTTCTTCTTTCGGATATGTCCATTTTTCCTATAACTTTAAATTTAGATATAAGCCTTGAAGCAGTTTTTCTTTTAATAGTTAAAACTTCCTTCATGTCCCCGTCAATTCTAAATCTAATTATTGTTTTATCTTCTTTTGGTTCTATATGTATATCACTTGCTCTTGAAGTTACTGCTTCAATTAATAAACTATTTGCAATTGTTGAAACAGGACTTAATGATATGTTGGAATCTGTATCAATAGTAAAATTATCAATACCAGTTTTTTCAACCTGAAGTGATTGTTTTTCTTGTTTATAGTTTGATGAACTTTCTGTTTTTGTCGGGGAGGGTTCATATATACAAATACTGTCAGTCATTTCAGGATAAGTAATTTTTAATTCTGATATATTATCTAATCCGGAGAATCTTTTTAATGTATAAATTAATTCCCAGTCAAACGGATTACTTAAAATAAAGTATCTTATTCCGGATATGTCACTAACTGCCAGGATATGATTGGATTTACAAAAATTTAAAGGTAATATTCCAAGTTGAATATTTTCCGAATTTATTCTATCTATATATTGAATGTCTAAATAAATTGATATGTACTTAGCCATAGTTTGATTGTCAATTCCCAAATAGGATGTAATGGAATACAACTGTTTGTTCCGAGTCTGTAGTAATTTAAATTTTTTATCAGAACTTAAACCCAATTGATCAATTAAATAATCTTTAAATTCTTTGAATTTAAGAGAATCAAAACCATCTTTTTCATTGGAAATACTGGTTTCATTTGTTTTCCAATTTTTGGAAATATTAAAATATTTTCTAACTTTTTCTATAAGGATTTCTTTCTTGATAGGTTTGGCTATGTAATCAACTGCTCCGAGAGAAAATGCTTTTTTAATATCCTTTTCTTCCTGTAACCCTGTAACAAAAATAATTGGAATGTCATTTGTATTATTTTCTTTTTGAAGTATTTTACAGAGATCATATCCATTGATATCCGGCATCATTACATCGAGCAATATCAGGTCTGGTTTGTTAGATTGAATAATGTTTAAAGCTTTTCCGGATGAATCAGTGGTTACAATATTATAATTTTCATTTCTGAGAAAATTATTAATCAATTTCAATATATCTTCATCATCATCTATACAAAGAATTTTTGAATTATTATTCAATGATTACAACCACATTGTTTAAATAATTTTCTAATTTATATAACAGATCCGGGATTTTTTTATAGATTTTTTTTTTAGCAAATTGCTCAAGATATAACCCAATTTCTGATATGTAATCAAAGCCATATCCACCCCCGGAACCTTTCATGCTATGACCTAAAATTCTAATAGTTTCATAATCTCCAATTGTAAGAGCTTCCTGGATTTTTTTTATATCATTCCTTCGATTCTGTAAAAATCCTGGAATTAAATCTTCTATGTCAGGATCAATTTTAATAATTATTTTTTTATTAAAATCAGAATATTTTTCCATACCATCTCTTTTTATTTAATTATATATTAACAAAT
>CBDUTX010000411.1:0-1971 GCA_965370235.1 uncultured Desulfuromonadaceae bacterium
AGATTGAAGAAAAAAATTGAATTTTCAACATTACAGACTGATAACATTCTAAAGAAAAGCTTGAATCCCTTTGTATATTATTTTGGTAGATATTTTGAACAATCAGAAACAAATTCTTTTGAAGAAAAGAAAATTTTTTTTAATAAAATTTATCTTGATTTGCTGATTTCTTTAAAAACAAAAAATCTCAAATCTCAAGAGCTGAAAAAAATTGAAAATGAACTTCTCAGAATTAAATCAATAATTGCTTCACTTGTAGGTCTTTTCTGGAAGGATTCATTATATGAAAAAATTGAGAAGAAAAGCAGACCTGTTGTAATTGGATTGGCAATTAAGGAGTTCTTTAAAGCCTTGAGCTTGATCAAACCAGTAATTATTTTGATTGAAGATTTGCATTGGATGGATGAAGATTCAAAGGAAGTTTTTAAAATTTTGACAAGAAATATTAAAAATTATCCGATATTGATAGTTATTACAAGCAGATTTGAAGATGATGGATCTAAATTAAGACTTGAAGTAGATGATGAAGTAAAACAGAATGAGATATCTTTATATAAAATTGAAGATTATTATCTGAAGATTTTTGTTGAAAGGAAAATGAAAAAGGCAGTAAACAGTGAATTATTAAACTTTATTCAGCAGAAAACTGAAGGGAATCCTTTTTATCTTGAGCAATTTTGTCTGTATATAAAAGAATTAAATTTAGTTGAAGAAGAAAATGGAATTTTGAAATTAAAAGAAAAAACATCTGCAATCCCCTCAGATATCAACACGATCCTGATTGCCCGAATAGATAGATTATCAAGCGAAATAAAAGAAGCTGTTCAGATAGCTTCAGTCTTAGGGAGAGAATTTGCTGTTGAAATACTTCATAGTTTGATTGATTTGATTATCTCTATAACACCTGATAATGCAACATTATTAAAAACCGAGAAATTTGGAAATATTTTAGATATAGGAGAAAAAGAGAAGATATGGTCCGCTATATCAGAGATAAAATATATATTTACACATACATTGCTTCGTGATGTTGTATATGAAATGCAGTTAAGGGAGAGATTAAGAAATTTGCATAAATTAGCCGGAGAGGTTATTGAAAAAATCTATGAAGGAGACAGATCATATTTTTCGGACTTAGCATATCATTTTGAAAAAGCTGAAATATTTGATAAAGCAGTGGAATATTACAAAAAAGCTTCTGAATTTGTAGAAGAAAGTTATAAAAATGAATCAGCAATAGAATATTATAAAAAAATTATATTTATCCTAAAAAAAAATACAGATATAAATTATATGGATTTAGTGGAAAGTTATAATAAAATCGGCAAATTACATGCTTTTAAAGCGAGATATAAAGATGCAATGGAATATTATAATAAAGCTCTGGAGATCATAAAAATTTCTGATGGTGATAACAGACTGGCTACTGCTGAATATTATGATCATGTAGGTTCAGCATATGAGAAAATAGGTAAATTTGATAAAGCACTGGAATATCTGAAAAAAGCTTTAAATATACAAAGAGATTTATTGGATGCAGAGCATAGAGACTTATTAAGGACATATTTTTTAATAGGTCAAGTTCATATGAATTGGCAAAAAGGAGATTATGTTAAAGCACTGGAATATTTTAATAAGGTTTTAAGTATTTTAAGAAAAGAACATAGATCTGATTTTAGTTATATTTCCAATTTATACAATAATATTGGTGTTGTTTACTGGAGAAAAGTTGATTTGGAAAAAGCTGAGGAATATTTCAATAAAGCTCTTACATTACAAAAGAAAAAACTTGCTCAAGCCCTTGAGATTGGTGAAACTCTTAGAAAATAAGGGTAATACAGGTTGATTTATGTAAATATCTGAATTAAGGTAGGTTATACCTTTATCTAAAACATAAACCGGAAACTCAGGCTAGTCCAAGCCTACTTCAAGGAGATTAAAGGACTTTTTGAAGAGCATTTTCAGGTACCC
>CBDUTX010000412.1:0-1969 GCA_965370235.1 uncultured Desulfuromonadaceae bacterium
TCTTCTCTACCTGTAATACCTGCTCCTGTTCCCTCGGTAACACCTACACTGTCCTCATATAACTGAAGTGATACAGTCAATGAATCATGCAGAACTATACTCGCCGGATCTCCGAAGCCTATGTATTGCCTGGCTGCAGAAGTTGAAAAGTTTTTTGCATTAAATCCTGCTCTTCCAACCGAATGTCCATTATTCAGCAGATTCCGTATCAATTCAATTCCAAGTATTTTATTGTTTTGTGGAAAGGTCCCTCTTGTAGCTCCCCATGCATAAATCACTCCTCCGTCACTTTTGAGCTGAATACCGTCTGCCAAGGAACTGAAACCTGTCCTGTCAAATGCTCCCACACCACAGGAACCGAAAAATGCTACAGGCATTCTTATATGATTTTCCAAAGCATTCGTATTTGAAGGATGCTGAAATACTTTCTCATGGGAGAGAACTGTTAGATTGCCATGACCCATGAAAAGCCACATAACAGCTCCTCTGTCAACCTGTTTCATGAGTTCTTCTTCAGCAGCAGGTTTTTCACCAGGGTTGTAGTTATAAGGAGGACCTGCTGATTGATTTGTACCTAAATAATTCATAAGATAAAGCCTGATTGGCTGAAAATATCCTGAAAGAAATTTTGCAAATTTCTCACTTTGTTCTGTGTGCTCTTTTTCATGATAGCTCTGATGTACTCTCGAAGCATATTCATCATCTGCCAGCAGAATAACCCTGTTCATCCAAACACCTGATTTTGTTGGATTTTCATACTGGATTATCTTATCTATGCATCCTTCCGCTTCAACAAGTGAAGTTGCAGTAATCCTTCCAATACACATATCCTGTATAGAGTCACAGTTAAAATCGACAAACCAGTCATCCCAGCAATAATTAAAATTGAGTACAGAAAAATATGCAATTACTCCCCCCTCCTCATGTACCGGTACAACACTTCTGAACGGGGTTTTATTTTCGACATTTCTGTAATCATAACTTCCTGATCCAAGTAAGAGAAGATATCCCGGCACAGGACTGTAATTATACTGAGTCCATTTGAGATAATTTCTTATCGAAGTAGGATCTGGCATTCCATAGCCGAAGTTGTCATATATCTCATCGAGATATATTATTTCAATTTCAGGTGTCATTCCTCCCGGAAAATTCAATCTTCTGTAATTTTTAAGTTTCTCAGCAGCATTTTTAAATTCATTCACAGTGATAATTAAATAATCTGCACCGGATATCCTTTTAAGACAAAAAGGGTCCGAGTTCCTAATATCAACAGGTTTTAAAAAATTATCAAATGCTGCAAACCTGCTCGTTGAATCACCATTTAAGGCTAATTGAATACTGTCTCCGGATAAATTGTAATTTATTATTTTCTGAGGGCTGTAAGGATCTTCTATATAAAATAACTGAAGATCTGATGCATTAACATTTTTTAAATTATATCCAATTATAGTATCCCCAATTCCAATCTGAGTACCAAATATCAATTTACCATTATATAATTCATATTTTCTCTGATATATTATTTCTGAAAAGTCATACATAATCATGTCATCAGTTCCAACAGAAGTCTGGAATAATTCAATTGTCTGTGTATTCGATCCATCGAGTATGTAACCGGATGCATTAAAAGATATTATTTTGTGTGTCACTGAATATTTATTATCCCATGATTCTTCTCCGAGTGTATTTCCATTTAACTTCAATCTTACATGATGAGAATCCTCGGCATCACAGAATGTATATACTGCCATCAAAGCTTCATAGGAAGCTCCCGGTGCATTAAATGTCTGTGTCAGAGAAGCACTTTGCTGCCCCTGATTTCTTACTATTTCATCTTGAATGAATCTCAAACCGGACTGTGAAGGATTAAGACTGTCTTTCTCTATATGAACCGTATCGGTAAATGTAGTCTGAAAATATGCACCGACCGTTGACAACGAAGATATCGAATCCATACGCTCTCCTTCAG
>CBDUTX010000413.1:0-1958 GCA_965370235.1 uncultured Desulfuromonadaceae bacterium
ATGAAAGTTTGAATGATTTAATGATTAGAGTTTTTAAATCAAAATACTCAAATGACGATTTGAAAAAACCAACTGTTATAGGAATTAAAGGTAGAGCAGGAATCGGTAAATCAAGATTAATACATGAATTTCTCGAAACTTCTAAGGGAAATTTTAAATATATTCAAGTTGTATCACCGAGATATGCACAGAATCCTTACTGCATTTTCATACCTCTTATAGAAAATATATTAAATGTCACATATAAAGATTCAAAAGAAGAAATTGAGAAAAAAATCCTCTATTTCAGTTCCGGTTTGAATTTAAAAAATGATGAAGAAAAAGAAGAACTTGATCAGATCTCTCCGTATATTGCTCATTTACTTGGAATTATACTTGATGGTAGAGAACTCAATATTCAAGCGAGAGAATTACAAAAACATATCCAGGCATCCATTAAAACTCTTCTTGAATTTTATGCAAAAAAGACAAATGAAAATTCAAGACTTCTAATAGTAATTATTGAAGATATTCAATGGCTCGATGAAGCTTCCGGATCAACACTGAATTTTATTATTAAAAACTTAAATGTTACGAGAGAGAAAAAAAACTTGAGTCATATATTCTTTTTATTTACATACCGGTCAGAATATAATGTCGAAGAATATATAAATAAATACTCTTTTTTTAAGGAAATTAAGTTACAGTCTCTAAATTATTCAGACTTCAAAAAACTTTTCTTTTCATTAGCTGGAAATATAAAAATATCTGATGAAAAAAATAAAACTATATTTGAAAGATCAGAAGGAAATCCTTTCTATATCGAAGAATGGGTAAATCTTCTTATCTGTTCAGAAAATCCTGATAATTTAGATACACTTCCAATACCCCATTCTCTCAATTCCCTGATCCTGTCACGCCTGGACAGTATTAAAGAGGAAAACAAATTATTACTGCAGAAAGCATCGGTTGTTGGAAGAGAATTTTCATTTGATATCCTCTTTGAATTAGAAAATAAAATAGGAGATCCTTCCGATATAAAACAAAAAATCAATACTCTGGAACAGAGTGATTTTATATTTAAAACAAATAAACCTGAGGTTTCTTATCTTTTTAAGCAGGCTACAACACAGGAAGTAGCATATAACACTCTACTTATGTCAAATAGAAAAATTCTTCACAGGATCGTTGCAGAAATCATTGAAAAAACATTTGTTGATAATATTAATAATTATCTGTACGAGTTGGCAATACATTATTACAAATCAGATAATGATACTAAAGCAATGCACTACCTGGAAAAAGCAGCAGATAAAGCAAAAAATAATTTTGAAAATATAAGGGCAGTTGAATTCTATGACAAATTGATAACTTTTTATAAAAATAAAGGTTTGAATGTAGAGCAACTCCTGAGAAAAAAAAGTATTTCCTTAGAAAAAAACTTAGAACTTAAAAATCTAATTTCCATATTGCTTAAAAAAGCAGAAATCCTGCAATTATCAGGATCATGGAAAAATACTGAAGATATATATAGAAAGGTTATGCAAATTTCAGAGAAGATAAATGATAAAAATCTAATTGCAACTTCTTTATCTAAACTTGGCAAATTCCTTCAGGTTAAAGGAAATTTTGAAGAATCATTAAAAGTTCTTAAAAAGGCTGAAGAAATATTTAAAAGTTTAGATGATTTTACTGGTCTATGTACAACACTTTCATATACAGCAATACTCTGTACAATTCAGGGTAAGTATTCAGAGGCTCTAAATCTCTATAAAAAAGTTTCAAATTTAAATACTAAAAATCCTGACGAAGACAGAAGATCATCTATTGTAGGCGGAATGGGTGTTGCATATAAGATGATGAACAATAACAAAAAAGCAATTGAATGTTTCAATGAACAATTAAAAATCTCTGAGAGAATCGGAGATAAAATAGGTATGTCAACAGCACTTGGTAATATAGGCACACTTTACAATGAA
>CBDUTX010000414.1:0-1948 GCA_965370235.1 uncultured Desulfuromonadaceae bacterium
CGATCTTTATTCTGGTTAAAATATCCAGAAAGAGAAGATATGATCTTTGAAAAAATACTTACAAATTTAATTATTGAACTACTTGAATCTATTATCAGTATTAAAGTCAAAGTCTCATATTCCGATTTTTCCCATCCTACAAAATCCTCATTATCAATATTAAAATTTTTATTTATCAGATCATAATGTCCGTTATAAATTGCACTAAAAATTGACTTTATAGGAGCTAATATATTTTGATGCTTTTTATATTTATTCAATCTGATATTTCGCCCGGATATTGAATTATAAATATTTGTTCTTCTTTTGTTTTTTTTTCCCTTTCTTGATTTCATTGTTTTGAATTTTTTTAAGATTTTATGAAAATTAAATATAATTTTACTGAATAATTCATCTTCAGGTTCAAACAGATTTGCAGTAAATGGATTTTGACTGGATAAGATATTATTCTTTGATTTAGATGGATCAGTTAGTTGATAATTTGATTTATCTTTTGATGAATTTCCTGATAATGAAATAAAAATCTTTTTTAATAAATTTGATTTTTTAATGTCTTGTTTGGTGGGCTTTTCATCACCCACCTTTATACTTTTTTTTCGGAAGTTTCTCCTTTATTTATACTCAGCTTTTCAATTTTATTATTAAATTTATCATTTTTCATATTGATCTGGTTTAAATCATTTGCATTAAAATCAGGTTTAGCAGATTTAGATGTTTCATTTATTAGATTCTTTTTAAAAACTAAATTAATATCCTCTAATGATAAAGGTTCTAACAAACCTCCATCTCTGGTCCGATGACTCAATGTCAGTTCAGCTGATAATAAAATATCTTCAATGTTGACAGATTTTCTCTGATTCATACAAGCTATGGTCTTTGAAGTTTTAACAATTATTATATCAGGTCTATGCCCGTCAACTTTCAATTCAGCACAAGATTTTGCTATGCTATTGAGAAAATTATCACTAATAACTACATCATTGAGGTGGTCTTTTGAATATTTTATCAAATTCTTTAACCTATTATCTTGTTTTTCAAAATATTTATAAAATTCTTTTGGGTTCTTCTCAAAAATCAGATTTCTTTTTATAATTTCCACTCTTAATTCAGGTTCTTGTGGAGATTTAACTTTTACACATAAAGGTAACCGATCTAAAATCTGAGGACGCAGTTCTCCTTCTTCAGAGTTCATAGTTCCAACTAAAACAAATTCAGATGGATGTCTGATTGAGATTCCTTCTCTTTCAATAGTGTTCCAATGAGATGATGCTGCATCGAGAATATCATCTACTAAGTGATCGGGAAGTAAATTAATTTCATCAATATAAAGAATATTCCTATTTGCCTGACCAAGTAAGCCAGTCTGAATTTCTTTTTTACCTTCTTTCATTAGTTTTTCAATATTCACACTACCTATGAGTCGATCTTCAGTACAACTAAGAGGAAGATTGACAATAGTCATTTTTTTTATATTGGTTGTAAATTCAGTTCTTTCCTGACAGAGGGAACATCGCATTTCTTTTTTTTCCGGATTACAGTTAAAAGGACATCCTTCAATAGCTTTATATTCCGGAAGAATTTGTTTTATAGAATGAACAACAGTACTTTTACCTGAGCCTTTTGGACCACTGATCAATAATCCTCCGATTTTAGGATTAACAATATTAACTAAATAAGCAATTTTCAATTTTTCTAATCCAACAATTGCTGAAAACGGAAAATAATTAATCATTAGTACTCCTCAATTTTTAAAAATATCAGGTGATTATTAATTTATCACCACAATAAAACTTTTTAAAGACTTAAGATATTATATCACACAAATAAAAGACTAACATTTTATTAATAATGCACATTGGGTTATAGGTGAACCCGGATGGTAAAATATTGCTGTATATATTAATAATTGGCTGGATTTAACATTAGTATGATTGATTATCATCTCTAC
>CBDUTX010000415.1:0-1947 GCA_965370235.1 uncultured Desulfuromonadaceae bacterium
AAAAATACTTTGAAATACTTGAACTAGAACCAGATACAACTTTTTCAGATGTAAAAGGTTCATATTTACACTTAAAAAAATTATATTCATCAAACTCCTTTATTTTTTCTTCTTTATCAGATGCATTAGAAAAAAAAAAGCGGGAAAAGATCTTAGGCCAAATTGAAGAAGCTTATGCTATACTTTCAGATTATTATTTGTCAGAAAAAAAGCAAAAAAGCCAAACCATAAAAACTACAGTATCAAATGAGCATGTTCCTGAATTTGATGTATATAATGGGAATGCCCTAAGATTAACAAGAGAAGTCCTGGGAATTAATTTAGAAGAGGTTGCTTTTTTTAGCAAAATACCCTTACAACATCTAGAAAATATCGAAACAGAAAAATTTGACCTTCTTCCTCCCAAAGCTTATGTGAGAATTTTTGTAAGAAAATATGCTGAGTATTTATCTCTAAACATAAAAAAGGTAACTGATGACTATATGAAACAATATGAAAATAAAAAATAAAAGTGAATTATAAATTAAAAAATTAAATTAACAGATCTATTTTAACTCTAATCTTTTAGAATAACACCTTCTACATACAGATACATATTTGTCATTTCCACCAATCTCAATTTGAGCTCCTCTCTCAACAGGTTTACCATCTTTAAACTTCAATAACATGGTTGCCTTTTTTGAACAATACCAGCATACAGCTTTGACCTCTTCAATTTTATCTGCAAAAAGAAGAAGTGCTTCACTCCCGGAAAAAAGCTGATTACGAAAATCGTTTTTTAAACCATAAACAATAACGGGTATATTCAATTGATCAACAACCCTAGTAAGATCAACGACTTGAGTTCTTGTCAAAAATTGTCCTTCGTCTATCAATATACAATCAGGACGAGTTTTTTCTGATAATTTAAACAGATTAATTTCATTATCAATTATTTTTGCATCTCTTTCAAAACCCATTCTAGAAACGATTTTCCCTTTTCCATACCGATCATCAATAGAAGGAGTACAAAGCAAAACCTTTTTATTTTGCTCCTCATAATTATGTGCTATTTTCAATACTTCAGTTGATTTTCCTGCATTCATGGTTGAATATCTAAAATAAAGTTGAGCCATTAATCTCTCCTAATGTTTATTTTTTCGATCTTAAAATTTCAACCCTCTTCTCACTTATGGAAGATGAAATAACACCAACTCCTTTAATATGTGCATAAAGTATTTCATAAAGATTTTTTTTACTTACTGATTGTTCTTTTACTTTATCAGAAATGTAATAATACTTATTGAAATCATAATCATTAAAAGCAATTGTATAAGTAAGAGAGTCAACAATTTTCTCTTCATTTGCCAAATAGCACTCTACTGAAACCACTTTACCTTCTGAGTCGCAATATATTTTATATTTCATACCAGAAATTTGTAGATCAATATTATTTCTAAATTGACTTCTTTTTAATATAAATTGTTTCAAATCACTTCCTTTCATATACCCTGTGATAATCCTATTTTTATCTACATATGAATACAATTTTGGAATCATCTCTTCAAATAAAGACTCTCCCGCTTTTATCTTATAGTTTCTCTTTTGCAATCTACTCGGAAATAGTGCAATATTAACTCTTGTTGAAAATCTCATTGCATCAGCTATTAGATTGCCAGCACTTGTAGAACTGCCAAAAGGGTCATTTCCTGCTGATATTTCAACCTCAGTTTTACCTATTTTTGTCAAATCCCCTTCATATATAAGTTCCTCAAATGTTCTTTGAATACCGCTATATATTGTTAAATCCCTTTTCTGCCTTAAATATTGGATTGTGGCATCTACAACCCCGGTTTTCAATGATCTCCCCGGATCCTTATGACTGAATTTATAAACACTTGAAACATAACTGTCTAAACCTACCTTGTAGGTTTTGTCTTCATCCAAAAATTTTCCCTTTTCATCTCT
>CBDUTX010000416.1:0-1940 GCA_965370235.1 uncultured Desulfuromonadaceae bacterium
TTTACCAACTTTTTCAAATACTTTAGAATTTGATTAAATGGGAATATAACAAATTTACACAATAAACTTGACAGAACCTCAACTAATAAGAAATAAGTATTGATCTAAAATATAAAGTTGAGTTTATCGCTACTTAACTTTAATCTGGTTGAACTGGAGATATATTGCTATTGTTTAAACAATATGATATTATCTATAACATTTAATCAAAACAAGGAAGGAAAATGAAAATTATTTCAATTGTGATAATTTCAAATTATCTAAAGATTATATTAAAATTCCCAATCAATTAACAAAGGGGGTGATATGAGTAAAACAATAATTGCTTTATTATTTTTGATGATTTTTCTTGCAGGTTGTACCAGCAGCACATACCCTTTTAATCAGGTAAATGCCGAATTCACCTTTACTTATGAACTTCCTGAGAGTGGAGTTGTTGATGTAGATATTCTTAACTGTTATATGAAAAATGTCAGGACATTGATATCTGATACTTCACAAACGACAGGAAATCATTCTCTGACATGGGATCTTAAAGATGAGAATGGAATAAAAGTACAGGATGGACTCTATTATATTCGAATTATACTTGATAGTAATATCATAGATACAAAACTTTATGAGGTGTACTGATGACAATATTACTTTTACTTCTATGCACATTCGGTCAGATGGATGTTGGTAATGTTTCCAACTCACATAGATTCAGGTTGGGTTTTTCTTATACAGCATCAATACCGTCCATGCAGAATGAAAAAGACTTTGCCGATATGACAACAGATGCAGGGCTTAGTTTTAAGCTTGGATCTTTAGCACAGGGAGTATCTGTTGATTTACTCGGAGATATCAGTGATAGATTCAGATTCAGAGGTGGTGTAAGTTTTTTAAATCTTGAAGGATCTTACTCGGAAGATTTTAATGTAGGACAACAAATAATACTGGCTATTATTACTCTGGGATTATTATCTCAAGGTTCCAATGAAGTCATTGATCTCAACGATCAAGCTGTATCAATTGAAGCTGAAGCATATTATATTCTGACAAAAAACGAATCTATTTCATTATCAATTGGAGCAGGTCCAATCTACACATTTGCAACAAGAACACTTAATACTCCCCTTACAGTTACATCTGGAAGTGGTAATGGATTAGGATTTCTGGGATCTTTCAGGCTTGATCAGGAATCATCTTTCAAGCTTTTTGGATTGAAATTTATGTTTGGTCTTGAAGTTGGATACAGAATGAACAAAGTTAACATCAGTGATGCTGAAGCAGATAATTATGAACTTGATTTTTCAGGTCCATTTCTAAAAGCAGGTCCTCATATCGGATTTTAATACTCTTTGAAGATTGATTATTGTTGAAAAAATAGTTAAAAAATACTTTTATAGTATAGATTTGATTTTTATGATTATTTGCTTGAATTAATATAAAAAAAATATATTCATTTTCACATTTTGAGTATTAAATTGATTTGATATACACTAATTTATGTAATGGTGCAGTAATTAATTCGATTATCGATTTTTTTGATGAAATGAAAATTTTAAATACATTCATTATTTAAATTAAGTTTGATATTATTCTAAACATTGAATATCTAAAAGGGAAAGATAATTGAAGTCGGAATACAGAACTTACAGGCGCTGATATATACACTCTTTTAATCATCTAATGGACTCTTCACTCCCAATATATTCTTTTTTGCAACATGAGTATAGATCATTGTTGTCTGTAAATTTTTATGACCGAGAAGTTCCTGAATTGACTTAAATCAATATTATATTTATAATAATTATTTTTAACAATACAATAAAATATTAATGTTATAATAAAAAAAATGAAATGAATAAATTTTCAAAACGAAAACCAACCAGATTAAAAGAATATGATTATTGCATGCCAGGATATTATTTTGTAACAATTTGTGTAAATGATAG
>CBDUTX010000417.1:0-1928 GCA_965370235.1 uncultured Desulfuromonadaceae bacterium
CAATTTGAATTACTTTTCCCCTAATAGAAGATCTGTGAAAAATAGTTCCCATAATTCCGCTTTTCTCTTTAAAAACCTTATCACCTATGTGAACTACATCATCTATATTTACCAGCAGACCTTTTTGAATCTGTTCATCTGTCAGTTTTTTATCATATCCTACCAGTTGATTTATATCTATCAGGAAAATCCTCGGAGGAGTAAAAGTGTTCTCTCCTATAACACTATCAGGTTCGACATTGTCGTCATTTTTTACGAATATCTTACCTTCATAGGGTAGTCCTCTTTTGAATGTATAAGTTCCTTCTGTCATTTCTCCTGTTTTTCTGAATACTTCTGTTTTGAATTCTACATCTTTCCAGTTGAATTCCGGTATATCAAATTGAGATATTGAAGGACCAGTGAAACAATCTCCTCTTCCTCTGCAGTCTATCAGTACGGGAAGTTCTGTTTTAAGCTGTATTTCGTCAATATTTTTTTTCAGGTGGATTTTTTTAAAGGAGGTTATAGTTATATCTCCTCCGTTTTTCAGATATGTAATTTCACCTGCTTTTAGATTGACACTTAAATCACTACCGCTGTGTTTGACCGAGAGAACCTTTTTTCCTTTGGATATTTTTCCTATAGGTGCAATAATATAACCAATTTCTTCAAGACATTCTCTTTCAAAGATGTCAATGGCAATATCGGAGTCCAGAGTTGAAAGAACACCGAGATGTGGAGATTTAAAAGATTTATCGAGAAGAATTTTTACAATTCCTGAAGGTTTAAAACCTTCTATTACCATCTTCAGAACATCTTCTTTTGTTCGGGAATTAGACAGAACTCCACCAGAGCAGATGAAAATATCAAAATCTGATAGTTGGAATAATTTATCTTCGCTTTCAATGTAAAAAACTTTTTGAAAATGATCGGTGTCATTTTTTTTTATTCTATCTAAAAAGCCAATTCTCGATACTTTATAATTCATTTCCTGATGCTGTAACCAGGCTATTGAAATTCCTTCAATTGCAGCAGCATGTTCTATTAATATTTCAGATCTGTAAACAGGTATATAAGTTGGATTTATCATTTTATTTGATATGTAATCTCTCACATCATTTTCATTGAAACTTCCGGGAAGGTGACTTAGTATTTTTTCAATTCCTGCTTTGGCAAGTATCTCTGAGATAGAAAAACTCATGCCTATATTAGCTGCAACAGTTCTGGAATATTCACTGTTAATAAAGGTAAAGATGTCTGTAGTAGCTCCTCCTATGTCAACCATAACAATATTTTTCTTTAGTCTTTCTCCGTAATGTTTAAGTAGATTTTCAACACCTGAGGGTGTCGGAATTATATCACTGACAACCCATTTTTTTACTTCGGAATATCCGGGAGCTCTCTCCATGACATTTTCCATGAATATTTCAAGGATTTTCCTCTTTACCGGCTCTGTTATAAGTTCTGACTGCATTGGTCTGATATTATCTTCGAGATGTATTTCAAAATTACTTTCAAGCACTCCTTTGATGAATTTTCTCGCATCTTTATTTCCTGCATATACAAGAGGAATTTTTTCTGAAGCTCTAAATTTTGGTGAAGGTTTTGACAAACTGAGCATTTCTGAAATTCTAACAAGACTTGTGATATTTCCGCCGTCCATTCCTCCTGCCATAAGTATCATATCCGGGTGGAGATCTCTGATCATTCTCATCTTATTGATGACAGGGATTTTATCATCTACAGTGAAAGTTTTGAGAATTACACCACCTGCTCCATTAACAGTAAGTTCTGCTGCTTTTCCCGTATCACTTGCAGTTATGCCAAAAACCAGTATCTGGAGTCCTCCTCCGGCAGAACTTGTAGTCAGGTAAGGTAGTTTTATCTTTCCTTTTGGAGTAAGTATTTTTACACCGGTTTTAATTTCAAGTTCTCTCGCTACTTCA
>CBDUTX010000418.1:0-1923 GCA_965370235.1 uncultured Desulfuromonadaceae bacterium
CGCTTCTTTTGGTTCTATTAATTTTTTTTCGACTAATTCAACTAAACTGTCATTTATTAATTTCATTCCAAACCCTTTTCCCGTTTGCATAAGAGAGGGGATTTGAAATGTTTTTTTTTCTCTAATCAGGTTTGAAATTGAATGGGTAATAATTAAAACTTCATACGCTGCAACCCTTCCTCTTCCTATTTTTTTACATAAAACCTGAGAGATAACTCCAATTAAAGCATCGGCGCACATCATCCTGATCTGTTCTTGTCTTTCTGATGAGAACTGATCTACCATTCTGTCAACAGTAGCAACTGCTGTTGAAGTATGAAGTGTTCCAAAGACGAGATGCCCGGTGACAGCTGTTTCTATCGCTATAGCTGTGGTTTCGAGGTCTCTCATTTCTCCAACAAGAACGACATCAGGATCTTCTCTTAAAGCTGCACGAAGAGCTTTCTTAAAAGATATAGTATGTGTTTTAACTTCTCTTTGATTTATTAGAGACATTTTGTTTTCATGTACAAATTCAATCGGGTCTTCAATGGTAATTATGTGTTTTTTTTGTGTTTTGTTTATATAATCTATCAATGTTGCTAATGTAGTTGATTTTCCACACCCTGTTGGTCCTGTTACAAGAATTAATCCTTTTGGCTTGTCACAAAGTTTTATAATAACTTCTGAGAGATTAAGTTGTTGTACTGTTAATATTTCTGAAGGGATTGCTCTAAAAACAACACATATCCCTTTCCTGTCTAAAAAAATATTTACCCTAAATCTTGCCAATCCTTTAATTTCATAAGCAAAATCAGTATCTTTGTTTTTATTGAATTCATCAATATTAACCTTTGGTGTTATCTCAATTAATCCCTGCAATAATTTATTTTCAGATATTATTGGAAAATCATCTAAAGTCTCAATATCTCCATCAATCCTTAATATTGGTTTACAGTTTGATGAAAGATGAAGATCCGATGCATTTTTATCTATCATCATTTTTAAAAAGTTTATTACATCAAGTTTTTCTGTTTCAATTATTACAGAAAGTATCAAAGAATTAGTCTCCCTTAAAAGTGATATGTTCTTTCCAGAGATGTTTATTGTATTTTTTCCTTTAAATAGAGTTTCAAAATCCTGTTGAATTTCACTAAACTCTTCTTTTGAAAGTGGTTTTTCTGAAAGAGAATAGCTTTTTTTCTCTTTTATAACTATTGTTTGTTTTCCTTCAGCAATAATTATCTTTTCACATTTGTCAGTCAGCATGTATTTAATATAGTTTCTTGTTGAGTTCATACTTCCTCAACGCTTACTATTTTATACTTGTTAATATATATTTTTGTTTCCTGGCAAGTAAAAGAAAGAAAATTTTCAGGGTGGTTAAAATAATCTAAAGATCGTGAGTGATCTTCAGGTAAGTTTTCATACATAAAAACTTCTCGTTCAATATCTTTTTCAAAATGAATTATCAATTGTTTTTTCTTTTGAACCTTTGTCTTTTTTTCTTCTCTAATATAAAGGATGTTTTTTAAATTCAATAGATTAAAAAAAGAATTATTATATTTTTTTGATGGAATAAAATCTATTTTACTATTTAGATATTCTTCTAATTCTTCTGGTCCTGTATGTTTCTTCGAATATTCATTTAAGTATAATACATATTTTATCTCAATATCTTCTGACTTTGAAAATAAAATATTTACAGGGATTTCAAATTTATGTACTTTTAAGTCAATAATTATTTTCTCCAATTACCTTTTTATAAACTAATATATTTTATGTCAAATATGTGGAGATAGATATAAAAATTTACCTATTCATTTAGCACGATCACATAATATGTCTAAAGAAGAATATTATGAATTATATCCAGGATTTCCGTTAATGTCGGATAGTGGTATACGAATACAAAAAAAAGGTCTTGATAAAGGAAAAATAACT
>CBDUTX010000419.1:0-1914 GCA_965370235.1 uncultured Desulfuromonadaceae bacterium
TAGGAGAAGTAAAAAAATATATGACAGATCAGGGGAAGATAATTCGTCTTGACAGTTATATCGGAATTGGTGAACAGGCAGTAGGAGTCACCTGGTTTTATGACCTTGAAGTGGCAAATATTGGCGGTATGCAGCAGGTATTGACATTTCCAAGAGAGAAAGTGGAGAATGCAGGGCAACTTGATAAACCTTTTAATAACAAATTGACATTAGTATTTACCGCAGGAGCAAGGGCAGAAGGAATGCCCGGAGAGCAAGCGATAATTGTAGATCTTGAGAATTTTATAACTTATGTTATCGGACCGGATTACTTTGGAGAAAGCAAAAAAGGTGTATTGAGAATGTTCAATGAATATGTTTATCAGAGAGGGGGACTTGTCCTGCATGCCGGAGCAAAAGTAGTGAAGTTAAAGGATCGTAAAATATCTGTTGCTATTATGGGATTATCAGGTACAGGTAAGACAACGACAACATTTTCCAAACAGGGGGAAGATACAAGCCCTATTCAGGATGACATGATAGTTCTCTGGCCCGATGGTAAGTTTACAATCACAGAGAACGGCTGCTTTGCAAAAACATACGGTTTGAGTAAAAAAACTGAACCTGTAATATTCAGAGGAACAGTACATAAAGATGCCTGGGTGGAAAATGTATTTATCAGAGAGGATGGAACTTTTGACTTTCTCAAGATCCGGCTGGACATTGAAGACATTAAAAGGCTTAAGGATATGCTAATTACAACAGGAGCATCGAGAGAAAATATTGATAAATACCTCAGAGGTGAAGTAAAAGCCGATGATGTTTTGGATGAATATGATATCCCTGAAGATAACTGGGATTTTGTTGTCTGGACCCAGAATGGCAGAGCCATAATACCGATGAGTTCAATTGAAAATGCTGCAGATTTAAATAATCTCCCACCTCTTGGTTCTCTTGGGATCTTGAACAGAGATGAGGGAAAAGATGCAGCTACACCGGGAATTGTTCTTTTCAGATCTCCTGAACAGGCAGCAGGATATTTCATGCTCGGTGAAACTTCAAAAACATCAGCTGCCGGTAAGGAAAGAGGAAAAACGAGATCACCTTTCACACAGCCGTTTTTTCCAAGGTCACATGATCTACAACCCGTAAGATTCAGAGAACTGGCAGGGAAATTTTCAAATATGCAGACATGGCTTATGAATACCGGGTATATAGGCGGAGATTCAAAAGACGAAAAAGCTGGAAATGCTCTCAAAGTTAAAATCAGACACTCCTCTTCTATGCTTGAAGCTCTTTTTGCAGGAAATATAAAATGGAAAGAAGACCCGGATTTTCATTATTATATTGTAGATGTAGATGATCCTGATAATTCAGAACTTGTTGAGAAAGTTCCAGTTGAAATATTAAATCCGGAAATATTCTATGAAAAGAATAATAGAGTCGATGAATACAGAGATCATATTAAAAAAATGATGGTTGAGAGAAAAAAATTTCTAGAGAGTTTCAAGGTTGATCCTGCAATAATAAAAGAGGTGGTTTTTTAATAACTACAGAGGAATATTGAGAACGCAGATAAAATAATGAACAATTATCAATGAACAATGAACAATTTCCCACCCCACTCCAGAAGACTTTATCTACGAAGGGACACCTGCCTGCAGCAGGTAGGCAATCAACCCACCCAACCTATAAAGAATAGAACGCAGATGACAGGATGACACTGATAAAGATAATAAAAGAAAAATGAAACAGATGAATACAAATTAACATCGAACACCGATTTAAGATTTTAGAAGTTAAATTCAAAAATAATGAAAAAGACTAAGTGTGTATATATAGCATTAATTGTTTGATCTGCATACTTTTCAATTATTGTTATTAATTATTTTTATAGACTATTTTAAAAGGATTAAAAATATTATGGATATAAGA
>CBDUTX010000420.1:0-1914 GCA_965370235.1 uncultured Desulfuromonadaceae bacterium
TCTAAAAATAGAATTTTACCTTTTACATGCAGAAAAAAAGAAATTGGAATTATTAATAAAGCTCTTGAAAGTGTTTTAAATGATGAAGGTAGGATAATTATTATTGAAGGGGGAGCTGGTATTGGAAAGAGCAGAATCTTGATGGAAGTTGAAAAAAATATTACAGAGACTAACTTTCAGTTATTTTCAGGAAGAGGTGTAAAAAATGGAAAATTTATGAGTCCCATCGGTTCTATGTTATCAGACTTTTTTCATAAAATTGACAACAGAAGTCAGAAAATTGCCAAATATATAAAACCCGGAGAACTATCAGAATTATCAGTAATAAATCCTGATTTGCTTGAATTTTATCCATTTGAAGTTCAACAGGTAAAAGAAGTAAATTTTGAAAAAGTATATAATTCTCTCTATAAATTTTTAAAAAGATTATCAAAATTCTATCCTCTTATCTTGATTTTTGATGATGCTGATAATCTTGATGATAAAGTTGTCAAGTTTCTTCAGTTTTTGAATTTTAATATTTCAGATATACCAATATTAATTATTCTTAGCTTTGAAAATTATAATAAAAAAGTTCAAAAGAATTTTCATCTATTCAAAATTTCTCAACACATAAAACTTAAACCTCTAAATCAAGTGGATATTAAAAATTCTCTATTTAAACTTTTTAATCAGGATCACTCAATAAAATTTATAGATTGGTTATATAATAAGACAAAAGGAAATCCATTTTATATTGAAGAAATTATTAAATCATTAGTTAAAATGAATATCATTTCTTATGAAAAAGATAAATGGATAGTTAAACATTATTATGAAGATTTTCCACTTCAGGATAATATTATTTCTTTTATTGAAAATAAAATAAATAATCTCAGTAAAGACAAATTGAAAATTTTAAAAACCTTATGTCTCCTCGGGAATTATTTTTCTGTTAAAGATATTGAAAAATTGTTAGATAATTATTCGAAAGATAAGTTACTTAATATTCTTCATCTTCTGGAATTAGATGGAATTATTGATGAAAATGAAAGAAATTATTATAAATTTCATCATCCTCTATTTAAAAAGATTTTAATCAAAGATATTGAAAAAGATGAGATAAGGCACCTACATAGAAAGGTTGCAGGTGTCATACAGGAATCATATCCAAATCGTATCGAGGATATTGCTTTTCACAAAACCGAAGATTTAACACCAAAAGAATATTCTGTAGAATTAGTAAGGTATTTAATAGAGACTTCGGATTATTTTAAAAAACATCAAAACTGGATAAAAGCAAAAGAATATATAACTCTTGCTAAAAGAATTTCTGTATCTATTCGTGATATTTCTGAAAAAGAACAGATGATAATTTATATAAAACTTCTTCAAATCATGGGATATACCGGAGAAGAATTACCTTCAATTAAAAAATTTTACATATTAATTGAGAGATTACTTGCTCTTGGATTAAAAAAATCAGCATTTAATATTTCAAATATTTATATTCAGCGTTTAATTACTAATTTCAGATTTGAAGAAGCAAAAGAATTGTTAGATAAAAATTTTCAAATGTTGAGCAAAGAAGATTTACAGGATAAATGGAGAATAATGTATCAAAAGTGTATTCTTGAACTCAAACAGGATAATTTTGATAAAGCAATTGAAGGAGCAAAGCAGCTTGTTGAAATTATCGATTCAAAAATCTCACCATCTGGGAAATGGTTCCCGATGAATTTACTTGGAGGTGTTAGTTATCAGTTGGGATATCTTGATAAGTCTGAACAGTATTTTAATGAAGCACTGAAAATAATTAAAAATATTCAAACATTAAATGAACATCTTGGCTCAAAATACGGCAATTTAGCTCTGATTTATGTGGAAATTGGAGACATTGATCTATCTATTGAATTTTCACCAAAATATGTGGAC
>CBDUTX010000421.1:0-1911 GCA_965370235.1 uncultured Desulfuromonadaceae bacterium
CATCTCATCAATGACATCCTCTAAAACCGCTTCAAGTCTTATACCCATGATTTCATTTATATGCTTCAGAAGTCCGGGACTTGTGATGTTTATCTCTGAAAGATGACCGTCGATGACATCGAGAGCTGCAAGTAAAATTCCATTTTTCTTTAAAAATTTACCGACAACATTGGATAATTCTTTATCCCTTTCAGTTAATTCACAGTTTTGGACTGTTGCATTGAAGTCAAGACTTGCAAGAAAATTGCCCTGAGCCGGTATTTTTTTCATATATCCTGCTGCTTTTCCATCTATTAAAGTTATCCTTGTCTCACCGAGTACTACCTGAGGAAGAAATTTTTGAAATAAAATAGGTTGGGACCAGTTGGTAAAAATTCTTCCTATTTTCTCAAAAACCTGTTTTTCGCTTCCTTCAATGAGAACAATCCCCTTGCTTGAACATTCTCTTAGATTCTTTGCAACAGCTTTTCCTCCAATGGAATTTATAAAATGTAATGCACTGTCTGCTTTATAAGCTACAAATGTTTCTGTAATAAATTGTGGAAAATTTAAAATCGATAACTTTTCATTTAAACTTCTAAGAGCTTTGGGTGAATTTATAACAAGAACATCTTTTGTTACAATTTCAAGAAGAATTGTTGTGTAATAGTATTTCAAGTCAAAAGGAGGATCTGTTCTTATATGAATTACATCAAAAGAGGTTATCTCACCTGTGATTTTATCAGATAACTTATAAAAAGGTTTATTTGTTATCATTCCTATCTCAAAGAATTCAGCAAAAACTTCATTTTTATTGCAGAACAACTTATCCTGTGTGGTGTAATAAGTTTTTTTCCCTCTACCTTCAGCTTCAGCTATCATCAGTGGAGTTGTATCTTCTTTAAAATTCCATCTCTCGACAGAATTGCAGATATAGAGAACTTTCATTCAACCTCCGGGCAAAACCTCAAACCTTCAACCTCTATCAAAGTCTCAGGATTAAATCCTTTTTCTTTTACTATCTCAATAACTTCATCAGAAGGTGTTTTTTTATTTTCAATCAATAATCCAGCACTATCTATTTTTTCAAGTGCATATTTGGATCCCAACTTCCCTTCAGGATCAATATCATCAAGTCCATCTCTCGATATTTCATATAATTCCTCTGCCCATTGATGAATATTTTTTTTCAAATAATTCCCTCCACATCCGTATAATGAAGCCTGATCAAGACCATCTGTAAATTTTCTCTCATCTACATTTTCAATAAGTTTTTCTATCCTCAAAAGACTTTTTTCAGAATACAACAAACCCCAAATTATTGCAGGTATTGCAAATTTATATTTAAGTGGGAGAGCATCGAAATATCTGATCTCAATATAGTTTCTCAATCTGACCATAGGAAATACTCCCGACATCTGTAATTTAAAATCATCCTCATTTACTTCTCTTTTTATATCAAGATTCATAAAATCTTTAAATTTAAGTCCATATCCCGGAATTAATTCATTTTTATCTTCACCGTAACTGAACATCATAGGGACATTTATACAGTAATCAATATATTTTTTAAAACCAAAATTATCACTTAACACACCTGGAATGATCCCACATCTATCCTTGTCTGTATTTTCCCATATTAAGTGCCTTTTATTGAGATGTTTTTCTTTTATATCAGCACTGTAACATGAATTGGCGAACCAGCCGACAAATACCGGACTAAGTGCATAAATTATCCTGAAAAGACGGGAAAAATTCTCCTCGGAAGTGTAATCAATACTTACATGAATCGAACATGTAGTCTTCATCATAGCCTGAGCATACTTGCCTGTTTTATTAAAATAATTTTCCATAATTAAGTATCGTTTCTTCGGTATTCTTTTTATCTCACTGAATTTTGAAAAAGGCTGTGTTCCGCATGCTAGCCATGTA
>CBDUTX010000422.1:0-1889 GCA_965370235.1 uncultured Desulfuromonadaceae bacterium
TTTTGAAGAAAATAAATATATGATTTATATAATTGCAGGTGGTATGAACTCCGGAAAAACATCAAAGATAAAAGAAATTTATTTTGAACAAGGTGGAGATGGTATTGTATCAGAAAAAGTTTTTCAAAATAATGTTTTTGTAGGTTATGAACTACTCCATCTTTTATTTTTTGCACGTTCTCCTTTGGCTGTTATTTCTGAAAAAATGCCACAAGATATTTCCAATACATTTATTTTCGGAAAGTTTACTTTTTTCAACGAGACCTTTGAATTTGCTGATAGAGTGATTAACAGAGTCCTTCATGAAAAAAGAGAACCGATTTATATTGATGAGATTGGTTTACTTGAGCTTGAGGGAAGAGGATTTTCCAGGATATTTAATGATATTATTCTCTCAAACAAGAAAGTATATTTCACAGTCAGAGATATATATCTGAATGAAGTGATAAATACATTTAATATTAATGTCAATAATCTAAAAATTATTGATTTATAATATCTATACGAATTTTTTACTTAAAAGATTATTTATCTATAGATTATTTATCTATTGAACAAATTACCATTTTATTCTAAAAATTCACAATCAAAACATAGTCCAACAAAGCTACATGAACGAAGTTGGGACATTACTCCAATTTTATTGACCTAAATTCAATAAAATGATTAAATAATATTAAAAAAAGGTGATTAATGGATTGGGAAATAACAGAAAAAATATCAGAAGGTTCATTTTCTAATGTTTATAAAGTAAAACATAAGAAAAGCCATAATATTGCTGCATTTAAAGTTATCCATCAGGCTTTACACAATGAAAGAGAAAGGAGGAGATTTAAACAGAGTTTTATTTCAACTTCAAAGATAGTTCATAATAATTGTGTGAAAATGATTGAATGGATAGAAACCGGAGACAAGATTGGTTTTATAATGGAGTATATTGATGGGAAACCAATCTCATCTTTACAGTATTATAAAAAAGAGAAAAATCTTAATAAAATTATTTCAATTATAATCCAAATTAGTAAAGGACTCAGAGAACTTCATAGTTACAATCTAATTCATAGAGATTTAAAACCCGCTAATATTTTAATAACAAAAGACAATATTATAAAAATTACTGATTTTGATCTGGTTAAGATAGAAGATGCAGTCAATAAAACGATAGATGGTTCATTTTTGGGGACTGTAAGATATGCATCACCTGAGCAGTGTACAAATTCTTCAAGAATAGATATTAGAAGTGATCTGTATTCTTTGGGAATAATTTTTTATGAATTAGTTACAGGAAAGGTTCCTTTTGATGGAGAGAGTTTTGCAGAGATAGTTTATAGTCATTTGAAATCTCCATTGATTTCTCCAAAAGACCTTGTTTCTGAATTGCCCTTACAGGTTGAAAAAATAATAAAGAAACTTTTAAGAAAAAATCCAAAAGATCGATATAGTTCTGCACAAGAATTAATTAAAGATTTAAAAAAAATAATTGGTATTAAAACTTCGAAATTTGAAGAGAATCACCTATTGCCTTAAACTTTTATAGGAAGATTGAAATATATGAAGATACTTGAAGATACTTTTAAAAAAGTATCAAAAGAAAAGGGAAGAACAATATTGATAACAGGGGAATCCGGGATTGGAAAGACAAGATTATTGGAAGAATTTAAACTTGCATTAGATTTAAAACAGATCCCAATCATAGATATACGATGTAGAAAAGATGGAGAGATTTATGAACCTTTAAAAAATATTATTCAGAGAATTATTAAATTATTAAAATTTGATTCGGATATAAAAAAAATAAAAATATTAGGAAAATTAGCCTGGGATCTCACCAAAGTTGCACCGGAAATAAAAGATATGGATTTTTTTGAAAAGATAGAAAAAATTCCATC
>CBDUTX010000423.1:0-1871 GCA_965370235.1 uncultured Desulfuromonadaceae bacterium
AAACTATAAAAAAATATATGAAAGATTCACAAAAGAAAAGTTTCCTGAAAAACCTAAAGAGCAATTATATAAAGCAATCAGTGCTGTTTTAGAATCCTGGAACACGGATAGAGCAGTTAAATATCGTGAAATAAATGATATTAAAGGTCTTGTCGGAACAGGTGTCAATGTTCAAACTATGGTTTATGGAAATATGGGCGAATCCTCAGGTACAGGTGTTTGTTTTACAAGAGATCCGGCTAATGGTGAAAATAAGCTGCACGGTGAATTTTTGATAAATGCTCAAGGTGAAGATGTCGTAGCAGGTATTCGTACACCTTTGCCTATAGATCAGCTTAATAAATTGTTACCGAAGAATTATAAGGAATTGCAGCGTATAAGAAAGATACTTGAAAATAATTACAGAGATATGCAGGATCTGGAATTTACAATAGAAGAAGAAAAATTGTATATTCTGCAGACACGCACAGGAAAGAGAACAGGTACCTCGGCGGTGAAGATAGCTATTGATATGGTTAAGCAGAGATTGATAACCAGGAATGAAGCATTGATGAGGATTACAGGTGATGATCTGGATCAAATTCTTCATCCTCAATTTGATTTGAGGGAATTAAAAAACAAAAAATCTTTAACGAGAGGACTTCCTGCTTCACCGGGAGCTGCAGTTGGACAATTGGTTTTCAATGCAGAAGATGCTGAAAAATGGGCTGACATGGATAAGAAAGTTATTCTTTGCAGAAGAGAAACCAGTCCTGAAGATGTAGCTGGTATGCATAAAGCAGTTGGAATATTAACTTCAGTTGGTGGTATGACCAGTCATGCGGCTGTTGTTGCAAGGGGCTGGGGAAAGTGTTGTGTTACCGGAGCCGGTGAAATTGATATCGATTCGGAAAAGAAGGAATTAAAAATTAATGGGAAGATATTTAAGGAGGGAGATATTCTGTCGATTAATGGTTCCACAGGGTATGTATATCAGGGTGAAATAAAAACAGTTTCTTCATCACTTTCTCCGGAATTCAAAACTATAATGAAATGGTCAGATGAATTAAGAAAAATGAAAGTGAGAACAAATGCTGATTCTCCCGAAGATACTTTAAGAGCAGTTCAACTCGGAGCAGAAGGGATAGGACTTTGCAGGACAGAACATATGTTCTTTGCTGAGAACAGATTGTCGATTTTCAGAAGATTGATATTATTTGCATATGAATCAAAACGGATTAAAAACTTATTACAAAGACTATCCTCTGACTCAGAGAGGATCGCTTTGGAGAAGGAATATTCAAAAGTTCATAAGGAATATAAAAAAGCTCTTTCAGAATTACTACCACTTCAGAAGAGTGATTTCCGTGGTATTTTCAAAGCATTAAAAGGGTTGCCTGCTACAATAAGGCTTTTAGATCCACCTCTTCATGAATTTCTTCCGAAAAATTTAAAAGATCAGGAAGAGCTTGCAGACACTACAAATATTTCTCTCGATAGGATCCAGCACATTATAAGTGATTTACACGAATTGAATCCTATGCTCGGGCATAGAGGTTGCCGTCTCGGAATTACTTATCCTGAAATCAGTGATATACAGGTCAGAGCAATTATTGAAGCAGCTATTGAAGTTAAGAGGAAAACGAAGAAAAATGTACTCCCTGAAATTATGATACCTCTCGTTGGACATTATAAAGAACTACAGATTTCAAGAGAAAGAGCAGAGATAGTAATTTCGAAAGTATTCAGGGAAAAGAAAGTTAAAAAAGGATATATCAATTATAAAATCGGAACTATGATTGAAATACCGCGAGCAGCTGTTACAGCAGATGAAATTGCTGAATTTGCTGATTTCTTTTCATTTGGCACTAATGATTTAACACAGATGGGTT
>CBDUTX010000424.1:0-1852 GCA_965370235.1 uncultured Desulfuromonadaceae bacterium
GTTATTAACAAATGTGGAAGTAGTTTGTATTAAGAGATTTAAAATTAATTTTTCTTTTTTAACTTTTAACTTGTAACTTGCAACTTGCAACTATTTACTATATACAAATGGACTTCATCAATTTATAATCACTTTTTTTGGAAATGAATAATATTGTCATTTAAATCATATAAGGAGTTATCACATGGCGTTTGTAATTAAAGGACAGGATCTGACGGTAGAAGATATTGTTAAAGTCGCTCGGAATAATGAAAAAGTCGAACTTCACAAGGATTCTATTGAAAGAATGAAAATTTGTAGAACAATGCTTGAGAAAAAAATCGATGCAAATGAAATAATGTATGGTGTTAATACTGGAATAGGCGAGTTTTCAGAGGTTGTTTTAACCGGTGAACAGATAAAAGATTTTCAGAAATACCTTGTTTACAATCATGCCGCAGGCATAGGGGAACCAATGCCTATTGATCATGTAAGAGGAGCAATGCTGGGAAGACTTAATGTTCTTGCTCATGGAAACTCAGGAAACAGACCTGAAATAGCTTTTACCTTTGTTGAAATGCTTAACAAAAATGTAACTCCTGTTGTCTGTAGAAAAGGTTCTGTTGGAGCTTGTGGAGATCTGGCTCCGATGTCTCAAATTGCACTTCTTCTGATGGGTGAAGGTGAGGCATTTTACAAAGGAGAAAAACTCGATGGAAAAGAAGCGATGGACAGAGCAGGGATTCCTATTCCCGGGCTTTATGCGAGAGATGGTTTGTCCGCAATTAATGGTTCAAATGTTCTCACAGCAATGAGTGCTCTTTTCATATATGATGTTGATAACTGGTTAAAACAGGCAGAGATAGCAGCAGCCATGTCACTTGAAGCATTAAAAGCAAATATGAAACCTTATACGGTAAAATTACATGAAATAAGAGGGTTTAAAGGAGCAATGAGAACTGCAAGAGCGTTGCAGAAATTGATAAAAGGAGGAGATCTTGTAGAAGGAAAGATCAAATGCAAGGTCCAGGATGCTTATTCAATGCGCTCAACGCCACAGGTGATCGGCACAGCACACGATACTCTGGCATTTGGAAAGAGTCAGGTTGAGATAGAGTTAAATGGAGTTGGAGATAACCCGGTATTTTTTCCCGATGAAAATCTTCAAATTTCAGGTGCAAATTTTCAGGGATCACCTGTATCTCTCCCAATGGATATGCTTGGAGCAGCAGTGACAATGATCAGTGTTCTGTCAGAGAGAAGAATGAACAGATTAAATCATCCTGCGCTAAGTGTTGGTTTGCCAGCCTTTTTAACAAAGGGAGCAGGAATGTTCTCAGGATTGATGCTCAGTCAGTACACTGCTGACATGCAAATAGTTGAACAGAGAATACTTTCGATGCCTGCATCGATTCAATCAATTCCTGCTGCTGCAGATCAGGAAGATTTTGTCTCTATGGGTATGAATACCGCTATAAAAAACTTTCAGATACTTGACAATGCTTACGGAATTCTCGGTATTGAATTTATGGCTGCCGCTCAGGCTTTGGATTTTCGTGATTATAAATTCGGTGAAGGAGTTATAAGAGCAAAAGAAGTGATCAGAAAATATGTGGATTTTCTTGATATTGACAGACCTCTGTACAATGATCACAATGCTATGAAAAAACTTGTCGAATCATGTGAAATCCTCAATGAAGTTGAAAAAGTTGTCGGGAGTTTAAAGTAAGATTATTACCACAGAAAATATATAACCACTGAGAAAACGGAGGAATGTAGAGACCACAGATCACAACTCCACTCTTCCTAATATAAAGATTTTGCTACAGAAGAACACAGATAAACACAGTCAATATAAAAAATGATAAAATCT
>CBDUTX010000425.1:0-1809 GCA_965370235.1 uncultured Desulfuromonadaceae bacterium
CTCATGTTTGGTTAAGTGTAATAGGAGCAATTAAATTATCTGAAAAAATATACAATATACTGTCCATTGCTGATCCTGAAAATCAAAAATATTACCTTGAAAATTATAGAGAATATAAAGAAGAACTTCTGAGACTTGATGAAGAATTTGAAGGGATTTTTACAAAGATAGAGAACAGAAAATTTATACAATGGCATCCCGCATGGGATTATTTTGCTGAGGATTACAATCTTGAAATAATAGGTACAATTCAATCCGGGCATGGAGATGAACCATCTATAAAAGAAATACAACAGCTAATTGAAAAAGCAGAGGAAAATAATGTCAAAGTAGTTGTTATCGGACTTGATGAACACAGTCCTACAGCAGAAGTTTTTTCTAGTGAAATTGGAGGAATTCTATTGAAACTTGATGCAATAGGTGATCCACAAGAAGGAGAAAGATCTACATACATTGATCTGATGCGATTTAATGCAGAAAAATTATCTAAATCTTTAAAAAATCAATAACTTATGAATTCTGAATATGCAGTTGAAATAGAAGGACTTACAGTGAAATTTGGTACAAATATTATCCTTGAGGATATAACCATGAAAATTCTCAAGGAGGAAATCTTTTCACTTGTCGGACCAAATGGAAGTGGTAAAACAACATTATTAAAAACTATTATGGGTTTTATTAAACCTTTTAAAGGTGTTATTAAAATATTTGGAAAATCACCTGCTAAAATCAAAAATTCAGGAAAGATTGGTTACTTACCTCAAATAAAACACTATGATTTTAACTATCCGGTAAATGTTTTTGATGTTGTTGCAATGTCGAGATATGCAAAGAAAAAGATTTTTGAAAAACTTACAGACCGGGATAAGGAGATAATCACAGAATCAATTGACAAAGTTGGTATGTCTGATTATCGTAACCATCATTTTGGAAGTTTATCAGGTGGGCAGAAACAAAGAGTTCTCATAGCGAGAGCCCTGAGTGTTGAACCTGAAATTTTAATTCTTGATGAACCTTCAACAGGGCTTGATGTTGTTGCTCAGGATTCTTTTTACAGCCTTCTTGTCAGAATAAGAGATGAATTGAAACTGAGTATCATTTTAGTTTCGCATGATATTGGATCAGTGTCTTTATTTGTTGATAAAATAGCATGTTTGAAAAGGAGGATACACTTTCATGGAAAACCGGAAGAATGTATTCCTTCACATGCACTGGAAGAAGTGTTTGGCAAGAACATGACTTTTCTTTTGCATGATAAAGAATGTGAAACGTGCAGGAAAGAAAAATGATTTCTCTGTTTAATCTTCAGTTTTTCCGAAATGCATTTATTGTCAGTATAATTTTAAGTGTAATTTACGGTATTTTTTCATTTATTATTGTCACAAGAAAAATGTCGTTTCTCGGAGTTGGAATTTCTCATACTGCTTTTGGGGGAGTGGCTATAGGTATAATTCTCGGTCTGAATCCATTTTACACAGCTTTGATTTTCTGCATTATTTCAGCTTTGTTAATGGGAAAATTAGCGAAAACAGGTAATATTTCATTAAATACAAGTATTGGAATATTTTTCTCATGGTCTATGGCTCTCGGTGCACTTTTGATAAGTTTAAAAAAAGATTATACATTTGATCTTTCCGGTTATCTTTTCGGGAATATTTTAGGTGTGAAGAATTTTGATATATTAATGTCTTTGATATTATTTTTAATTTTTATACCATTTGTTCTTATCTTCATGAAAAGAATTATTTTTACTACTTTTGATGAGGAAGTAGCATCTATCAGCGGTGTCAATGTAAGTTTTATAGATAC
>CBDUTX010000426.1:0-1790 GCA_965370235.1 uncultured Desulfuromonadaceae bacterium
TTTTTACTTTTTTCCTTATTAAACTTTTTCTGAAAAGATTTATCAAACTCAATTTTTTCTCCCTTAAACAAATATTTAATATAATTTAGAATTTTATCAGAATATGGTAAACTCCAATATTTCTCTTCAGGATGCCATCTGTAACCTTTAATATTCTTTATTTTTTCTATATACAGGGGATTATAGGAAATTTTTACTATAATGGTTTCATTAGACCCTTTTTCTACTTTAATAAAAGATTTCATCTTATATATAACACCATTATCAATTTAAAAATAACTTTTTAAACAATGTAATTCAATAAATAAACAATGTCAAGATGTCTAATATCTGGTTTTCAGTATTTGCTATCTTTCTTTAATCTATTTTTTTGTCAGGATTCAAATTATGAAGATCAATAATATCACTTTTAATTTGTAAAATACCTTAAATATTCTATTAAATTTTAATAAGAGTATTTAGTCTGATACTTTATTTGGCAATTTGTGGAATATTGTACTATAATGTCTCATGTCTGGTTCCTTTGTTTGATTTTATTATAAATATTATTTGGAACCAGTTTTTTCTGTATTTAATTTTTATAGGACAGTAGTGATAAAATATTATTAATAAATAGGAATAAAAATGGACCCGTTAAAATTTTATTTAGACAAATATAAAATCGATATTTCAGAAATTGAAAAAATAATTTTTGGAAATATTTATACTGCTGTGATGTTAAAAAACGGTAATATAGGAGTCTGTGCTAATCAACATATAATAATCTCAGTTGATATCAGAGATCTTAAAAATCCTAATTTAGATAATATTGAACATAAAATAGTAATTAATGCATATTTCAATGCATTACTCAACTATGATAATGATTTCAAACTACAGGGAGATATTTTCGATATTATTGATTTTAAATCAAATACAAATATTGTCATGATTGGACTTTTCCAGCCTATATTGAAAAAATTCAATTCGAAGGAAATAAAGCTGCACATATTTGATCATAATAGAACAGAACCTGTCTTAACACCTATGAAACATCAAAGTAAATATCTTCAACAAGCAGATATAGTAATATTAACGGCTACAAGTATTGCTAATGGCAGTTTTTCCGACTTGATAAATATAACTTCAAAATACTGCGATATCTATATTTTGGGACCTTCTTCAATCCTTGATAAAAATATTTTGTCTTATAGAAATATTAAAGGGATTTTTGGTTGTGTTTTCAAACCATATGATAAAAGAGTCCTCCAAGTAATCAATGAAGGTTATGGTACAAGGTATTTTATCAAATTCGGAAAAAAAGTATTTTTACTTACTCCTGATAAGTAATGATAATTTAGAAAATAATGAATAATGATGTATTTAAAAAATTAGGAAACATAAAAAAGATTTAATTTTATATTTTTTTCAAACACTCAGGACATAAACTGTTAATGAAATGTGCATCAGAGTGATCTTCAAAATACAAATTAATCTGTTGCCAATACCCTTCGTCATCTCTTATTTTTTTACATCCTGCACAGATTGGAAGCAATCCGCTTAATATTTTTACTTCTTTTAAAGCTTTTTTTAATTCCTTGTTTATTTCTGCAAGTTCAACATTTTTTAGTTTGTTAATTTCAGCTTCTTTTTCCATTTCTTCAATTTCATATTTTTTCTCCATCTCTGATATCTTTTTATTTCTCTCCTGAAAAAATAATTTTTCTTTTAGGTCAAGATATAATTCAAAATTTTCTATTTATTTTTTATATTCATTCTTTTTTTCAAATAGTTCAGAAAGAGTTTTATAA
>CBDUTX010000427.1:0-1783 GCA_965370235.1 uncultured Desulfuromonadaceae bacterium
GATGGATCTATTATGTCCTCTCCTACTTTTTTATTGAGTTTACCATAGATAAAATGTATTGGTATATCTTTAACAATTTTCCTGAAAGATTTTGCATATTTCCCAATTTCAATGGAAACACCGTCAATTGAGAGATTAAAAGTTACAAACGCAATACCATGAGCAATATACTCCTTAAAGTTAACAAAATTATCAAATATTGCAGCTGAAGGTATATTTCTATTTTCTCGTATACTGTCAATATAAAGTCCTAAGTCAAACCATGTTTCTATTTTCTCGGCTCTGAGAGAAGACATCATCTCTTTTACACTTCTCATAATTTTTTTATCCAACGCAGAGTTCGCAGAGAACACAGAGTTTTTCTAAGCTATTCTTTTCCATATCTACCATATCTATATACAATTCTGTTAATTCCATCTTTAAGAAGCATTACATTAAAAATAAGCCCATACTAATATTGCTTATTTTTAAATCAAATTTTTTATAATTACTTGCTTTGTAATTTTTCTCTGCGTTCACTTCGCTCTGAGCATGCATGATAACAAACAATTACTCAGTGTCGATAACTCAGCGCACTCTGCGTTAAAAATTAGTAAATAACTCAGCCAACTTTTCTTCCAGTACTTCATAAGAAAAGTATTTTTTACCAAGTTCGAAATTATATTCAGTAATTTCCTGAATTAATTTATCATTATATATTATTTTGCAAATTTCATCTACAGCATTATCTGTCAAATTATTTTCTTCAATCATCACAATTCTAAAACCCTTAAAACCTATATCAGGCCAGAATACAGGTTTATAATTGTTAACAAAGATAGGACGCTTTGCCAGTACTGCTTCAATAAATGCATTTCCAAATCCCTCATATCTGCTGAAATATGTACAAGCCTTTGCATGAGAATAAGCATCAGACAGAGAATACATCTTTTCACCTGTAGAAGATTTACTTCTTTTACTGAGTATCTTATTACGAGAAAAAAATACGCGGCTATTAAGGTTTTTAGCTTTTATAAGTTGCACAAGTTCCTTATAATAGCCATACCTTTCATCGTCAGCATAACTTCCAGTTATTACTAATTTCACTCTATTATCTTTAATTCGTTCAATAAGTTCTATTGCAGTTTCAATTCCTTTTCGTCTCACAATCCTTGTGGCTTGGAAGATTGGAATATCTCCTTTTTTTAAGCCAATATTATAAAGCAAATCCTCATTATATTCATCTATTTTGGCATACGGTTTATTGAAATCCATTACATTAGGAACAAGAATTGATTCTATACCAAACTTTTCCTTTAATATGTTTTTTGAATAACTATTTATTACTGCATGTCTGGTATTTGGAACGATAAGTGGAAAAGTATTTTTAACAAGTGTATCTATTTCATCAAATGGTGAGTCATATCTTTTCCCTCTTTCCCAGTAGAAATCATGATCATGACATATAATTCTGATATTTGTATTTTCAACCGCTTTTTTTATTCCCATTCCCATAGAGAGATGACATGGTAAAGCAGAAGCATTCTCAGAAAGTAATATATTGATATTGTTGGAAATTATCCATTTAAAAATATAAACAGCAAGCCTGTTAGAGGAATATTCAAGATAATCAAGAAGTTCATTAAGGTCTTCCTTTCTCGGAAGAAAAAATGCTCGTTTTTGTTCCCATTCACACTCAGGTGAAAAGAAGGAAAGCATCTTAACAAGTATTTCATTTTCAGGTTCTATGATATGTCTTGTAAATCGTCCCGACATAATAAATATTCTGTGTCCCATTTTCTTG
>CBDUTX010000428.1:0-1777 GCA_965370235.1 uncultured Desulfuromonadaceae bacterium
CCAGCAGATCTTCAATAACCTCTTCGAGTGCATATACATTTATCGGATTTGAGCATTGCTTATTTTCAATAAATTCAGCTAAAAAATCAGATCTTAAATATTCAATGATTCTCATTCCGCTTGTATGATCCGGATGCCAATGAGTATAAAAGATAGAATTAATTTCTTTAATATTTTCTCTATTGATCTGTTCTTTAGATTCTTCGGGAGTATCGATAATTGCTTTAAGTCCTTCAATATAAATTGAAGATCCTCCTCTTTCATAAGGTATTCCTTTATCTCTTGCTTCAATACATATTTTGCATTGACATGTTGGTCTTGGTATAGGAGTGCATCCTCCGCTTCCTAAAATTATTATTTTCATGTTTTTTTATTTATGATGATCAAAAATCAGGTGTACCTGTTTTCCAATTCATTCATTACTTCATAGAATTTCTTAATTGCTTTGTCCTTTTTAATCTTTAAATCACTTAAATTGCCAATAAAAACCAAATCTTCCATAAATTCTATAATATCCTCCGGAAAATCCCTGTAATAATAACTCAACCCAAAATCATATTTATGCGGTCTATATTTTAAATTCAATGCATATGCCAGGCGTCCAAGTAAAGATTCATATAGAACTTCCTTGAAATCTGCCATGATAATTCTCCTTCTTTTTTTTGAAGAAACATAAATTAATTTTTTAAAAAATTATATTCGTTTATTAAAAACAGATACACCAATTTCAAAAACTAAAACAGTTCTCTATAATTAATAATATCTTTGATTTCCTGTTAATGTATATGCAAAAATAAATTGAACCAGTTTTATTAAAAAACCTTTAAATTAATATTCACAGTATATGATTATCAATATTGTAATGTTTTTTTAAATGAAAAGATTAAGATTATTGATCTGTATGTGATTAAAGTTCTAATTTGTGTTTTTTGATGCTTGAAAATTTATGAATTCTATTTATAATTACTTCATTATGAAAAGAAATGTTAATTATTTTTCTTTTTTAAAAAATAAATTTAAACTTTCGTGCTCATTCATTAATATTTCTGTTTTACTTGTATTAGCTCTTTTAACAATTAGATGCCAAAGTGGAATTTATACTACCTCCACTTACCGGACTCCAAACACAGGATCAATACAATACCCTCTTCATAACTATCAGATAATTCAGGAGTTTGGTTACAAGAGAAGTAGCGGGAGATATCATGCAGCTGAAGATGTCTGGGGAGCTCCTGGTACTCCTGTCTATGCAATTGCAGATGGAGAAATCAGTTATTCCGGTCAGATGAATGGTTACGGATGGTTGATAATCATTGATCACCCTACCCTGGGAGTTCACTCTCTATACGGGCATCTGAGTACAAGAAGATTCAAAGTCACCGAAGGTTTTGTTGTAAAAGGACAGCTTATCTCATATCTTGCTGATGATGATGAAGACGGTAGTGGAGGTAGTTATCCTAACTGGGGTCCTCATCTGCACTTTGGAATTCGTCAGGGAATGAAAGATGATTATCCTTCTACAGGAGACAGCCGCTGGACAGCCGGTCATACGTGGAGTTATCCCTCCACTCTCGGATGGATCGCTCCTTCGGAGTTTATTAAGTAGAAAAACAATTAATAATGAACAATTAGCAATGATCAATTAACAATTCCCCGCACCACACAGAAGAATAGAACACAGACTTGTCCAACGAAGCTAAGAACGAAGTGAGAGCGAAGTTGGATGATAGGATGACAGGATTTACCTGCCTTCGGCAGGTGAACACTGATAATAAAA
>CBDUTX010000429.1:0-1749 GCA_965370235.1 uncultured Desulfuromonadaceae bacterium
TAAATATGTTGTTCAGACACAGAGCTATGGTCCGGAAGCCCGGGGTGGATACTGTAAAGCCGAATTGATTATCAGTAATAAAAAAGTTCACAATCCCAAACCACAAAAACCTGATATTCTTCTCACTCTTTCACAACCTGCTTATGATATGTACATAGACGATGTGAAGGAAGATGCAATTATCATTGTCGATTCTTCTCTTGTTAAGTATAAAAAAGGCACAGGAATATACCCCATACCTATTACAAAATACGCTATTGAAGAAATTGGACTCAGAGTAACGGCAAATGTTGTTGCTATTGGAGTAATCTCTTCATTGACAGGAATAGTATCGTTTGAAGCTCTTGAGAGAGCTCTGTTGAACAGAATCCCTCCCGGAACCGAAGAAATCAATAAAAAAGCTCTTCACTTTGGTAAGACAATTGAATTTAAAGACAATGTATAAATTAATAATAAATAAAAAACGAGGAAATCAATGCGTGAGTTAAATGTAAGTAAAGTTACAGATGCAGTAAGTGATTTATGTATAAAAGCCTGCACAGAACTCAATGATGATGTAAGGGAAGCAATTAAAACAGCTCTGGAAACAGAAGAATCATCCGCAGGAAAAGCTGTATTAAAACAGCTTTTAGAAAATGCAGAAATTGCTAAAAACGAATCCATTCCAATTTGTCAGGATACAGGTTTTACAGTTGTGTATATTGAAATTGGACAGGAAGTTCATTTTACAGGAGGATTATTAGAAGATGCTATCAACGAAGGTATAAAAAGAGGGTATATTGACGGGTATTTAAGAAAATCCATTGTGAAACATCCTATCACTTCTCCTGAAAACACAAAAGACAACACACCAGGAATAATACATACATATATTGTCGAAGGTGATAAAGTGAAAATCTCAATTCTCCCTAAAGGAGGTGGTTCTGAGAATATGAGCCGCATCAAAATGATGAAACCTGCCGATGGAGTTCAGGGTATTAGAGATTTTGTCATTGAAACAGTAAAAAATGCAGGTGCTAATCCTTGTCCTCCGATCGTTGTCGGTGTTGGCATGGGTGGAACATTTGATTTTGTCGCTTATCTTGCTAAAAAAACACTTTTAAGAAAGATCGGTGAGAGAAATACTAATCCAAAACTTGCAGAACTTGAAATTAAATGGCTTGAAGAAGTAAACAAATTGGGAATCGGACCTGCCGGTTTAGGAGGAAAAATTACAGCTCTTGATCTCTTCATTGAAGAATTTCCAAGGCATATTGCTACATATCCTGTAGCAGTTAATATCCAATGCCATGCAGATAGATCAAAAACCACTGTTCTATAAAGGAGAACTTATGAGTGCCATAAAGATAGAAACACCTTTAACTGACGATGTTATCAAGAAATTGAATATTGGAGATGAAATTCATCTGTCAGGCATCATCTATACTGCAAGAGATGCAGCTCACAAGAAGCTTGTCGATCTAATAGATGATAATAAACCCCTCCCATTTAATCCTGAAGGCAGTGTTATTTACTATGTCGGACCATCTCCTGCAAAACCCGGTCAGCCGATCGGTGCTGCAGGACCGACAACAAGTTACAGAATGGATCCATTTGTTCCAAAATTGTTTGAAGCTGGAGTAAAAGGAATGATTGGAAAGGGTCAAAGAGGTCAAAATGTTATCGATACAATTATTAAATATATTGGTATATATTTCGGTGCAACCGGAGGAGCAGCTGCTCTTCTGGCAAAATCAATTGTCAAAGCCG
>CBDUTX010000430.1:0-1731 GCA_965370235.1 uncultured Desulfuromonadaceae bacterium
AAAAAAATAACTAATGTGTTAATAAAAAAAATGTTTTAAAAGAATTTACGTATAGAGGAATTAATATTTCTGTAATTAAAGTTTGTGATTTAGTAAAAATTTTAGGAACATATCTTAAAAATGATAAGTTTGAAGAAGCTGAAAAAGTATGGGAACAGGCAGGTAAAAAAGGTTCGGCGGAAGCTTTCTACAATTTAGGTGTTCTCTATGGTATGATATATTTCAAAGATATATCGGAAGATCAGTTATGGGAGATTCATTCTGATGAGGAAATGTGGTTTGAGAAAGCTGAAATTGCTTATCAGGCAACACTTGATTTGGATCCAAGAAATATTCATGCAATGAAAAATATGGCTTCTTTATATGCCGAAAGAGGTCAGAAAGAGGATTCACTTGCTCTACTCGAGAGAATTATTAAAATTTCGGATGATGAAGACTTGATAAAGGATATCAAAGAAGAAATTGAAGAGATAAAAAGTTTATAATAGATTCAAGGAGTTTAGATACGAAGACTCAATGATATGAAGCGGATAAAGCCATTCAGTCAGAATTTGATATCGAAAATTGCAGCCGGTGAAGTAGTACAAGGTGTCTATTCAATTGTAAAAGAACTTTTAGAAAACTCGATTGATGCCGGTTCAAAGGATATATCGGTTTTTATAACAGGTGGAGGTCTTGATACACTGGTTGTCAAAGACAATGGTTCCGGTATTAACCCTGATGATATCGAACTTGCTTTATGCAGATATGCTTCAAGCAAAATAATTTCAGTTCAATCTCTTAACAACATATCAACATATGGATTCAGAGGAGAAGCACTTGCTTCAATTGCTGCAGTGAGCAGACTGGAGATCACAAGCAGAACCGAAGGATCTCAGGCAGTCAGGCTTATATCAGAAGGAGGAAAAATCAAAGAAATTTCTCCGGCTGCGAGATCAACCGGTACAACAATCAGTGTAAGAGATATATTCTATAACTTTCCTGCAAGGAGAAAATTTTTAAAAACTCCATTTGCTGAAAAATTGAAAGCAAAAAAAATATTTATTTACCTTTCATTATCGAGTTTAGACACAAGGTTTGAATGGGTAGATGCAGAAAAAAAATCTCTCGTCCTGTTAAAAAATCAAAGCCTTCTGCAGAGAGTAGATAAAATTCTCGGAAATGAGAAGTCTGGAAATATGATACCTTTTGATGAACACATCGGAGATATTAGAATTCATGGTTTGTTAGGTGAAGCTTCAATTGCTTCAGGAAGACCGTTTAATCTGATATTAGTCAATGGACGTCCGGTTTTAGACAGGTCTATTACAACTGCCGTGAGAAAGGGATATGGAAATTTACTTGTTAATAAATATCCTGTTTTTATTTTATTTTTAGATGTTATGCCCGATAAAATCGATGTTAATGTACATCCTTCAAAAGAAGAAGTTAAATTTCTTATGCAGGCTTCAATTTTCACTATGGTAAAAAAAGTTATTGAAAATACATTGAGGATATCTCCTTTTTCAATTAATTATGAAATTTCTGACAGTGAGGTGAGAAAAGAAAAGGAAAGTATTTTATCCGATGTACAAAAACCGTTATGGGAAAAGAAAAAAATCTTTATCAGAGAAATTAATGAAACAAAGTCTGAAGAAACCGAGAGAACACCCGATATTGAATCCTCGGATTTCCATCAGATCCATAGTTCTTATATTATTTGCGAGACAAAAGGAGGATTTCTTCTTATCG
>CBDUTX010000431.1:0-1674 GCA_965370235.1 uncultured Desulfuromonadaceae bacterium
GAAGGAGTGACTTCAATAATAAAGTAAACAATGATAAAATAATTCCTTATATAATAACAATAGTTGATGAGCTTGCAGATCTAATGATGACTACAGGTAGAGAGGTTGAAGAAAGTCTTACAAGGCTTGCACAGATGTCAAGAGCGGTAGGAATACATCTGATACTGGCAACTCAACGCCCTTCAGTAAATGTAATAACTGGTGTAATTAAGGCAAATTTCCCTGCAAGAATTGCCTTCAGAACAACATCTCAAGTTGATTCAAGAACAATTCTGGACAGAAATGGAGCTGAAAAGTTACTTGGAAAAGGGGACATGCTCTACATCGCACCGGGCAGCAGTGAACCGGCAAGACTTCACGGTGCATTTATTTCAACCGATGAAGCTACAAATATTGTCAAGCTATGGTCAAAACTTCATCTTGAAAAACTGTTTACAAATAAAATTAAAAAACCCGGGAAACTTGCTGAATTAATAACCAAAAATGATTGTGTTCTCGATGCAATCACAGATCCTGAACAAACACCCGGATCAACTGAATTGCTCAAAGAATTCTGCAGGACAAGCTCAAAAATTATAGGAATAGTTGAAGACGATATCTACAATATTCTCACTTCTTTTGACTACTATCCGCTTCTTACCGAACAGGAAGAAGCTCCTCTACCGGAATTTTCGGCTGAAGAACTTTCTTCAGAGGATGATTATGATAAATCTATTGACCTGTTATACGATCAGGCTAAGGACTTTGTTATAAGATCAAATGTTGCATCAGTATCAGCAATACAGAGGCACTTCAGAGTGGGATATGCAAGAGCAGGAAGAATTATCGATCAACTTGAAAGATCAGGAATTATCGGTCCTCATCAGGGATCTAAATCACGAGAAGTTTTAGTAAAAAGGGAGAACAAATGATTCTATTTTTATTTCTTTTATCAATCTCACCATTATCGGATAGTCTCTTTGACAGACTCGAAAAGATTGATTATTTTTCATCAACTTACGAAGAAACCATACTGGATACTTTAACTGAAACAATACATATTTTCCGTGGAGAGATATACCTTGCAAGACCTTATTATTTTAGAATGGATATTTCATATCCTGAAGATCAACTTCTTATCTGCGATGGTGAATTTCTGTGGTTGTACCTCCCTGAAGATTCAGCTACATATCAAATATCTCTCGATGACCCTAATGCAGATGTACCGAGACCTGATCAATTTATATTCGGATCAAAGGATGAATACAGTGAAATTAATGTTTTACGTTCCGATTCAGGAGCGGTTTTTTCTTTCAGACCGATATCTGAAAATAGATTTTTTAATACTGTAGATATATCTGTTTCCCTGCCTGATTTTTCAATTAATTATTTAAGAATATTTTCAAATGATTATGGTGAAAGAACTATACAATTTATTAAAAATACAGAAAGTTACGAGGTTTTACCTGAATCTCTATTTGAGTTCAATTACTAAGAATTGAGTAAACCTTTTTCCGTTTTATACGTCAAATATAACAGGAAGAATAGATGAGCGAAGATTATGAACTCAATGAATATATCAGGGATCTTTGGCCAAAAATCTGGGGATTATGTTTTAGATTTGTCGGAGAAAGTGAAGCTGAAGATATGACTCAGGAAACTTTTTTAAAATTTTTAAAATCAAGGGATAAATTT
>CBDUTX010000432.1:0-1664 GCA_965370235.1 uncultured Desulfuromonadaceae bacterium
GTAAAACAGAAAAATATCCTGAATATCCTGTTAATCCTGTTAATCCTGTCCTCTTTTCTTATATTATTCTTACTCTATTTGCTATTCCGTAATTTCTAAAGTTACATAATTAACATCAAGTATATACAGCTCCCGGAAGATATTGCCGTAATACTGCATAGCATCAATATAATCCTCCAATATATCAAGCTGTTCGGAGGCAGAGAGTAACTGAACAGATCCTTCCAACAAGACCCTCTCAGATGCAAGAAATGTAGATTCAGCAATATCGAGTCTTTTAAGCAATTCTTCTTTCTTTGATATTATCTCCTCAACATCTACTTTTAGTTCCCTTTCAAGGGCTCTATTCCTCTCAATACGAGCATTCTTACTGTGTTCTAATGATAGTAATTCCCTTCTTGAAGGAAGATCGATCAAAGGGATAGTGACTCCGGCTGAAATACCCCATTTATTCCTGTTCAGATCAGTGTAAGCTTCGAATTCTTCATCCTTTCCTCTTAATCCATAATATCCTGATATCTCAAGAGATGGACCGTTTTCCTTTACTTGATCAGAAATTTGCCTGTCAATCTCAACTATATCATTTTCCGAATCAATAAGGTCAAAATAGATATCTGGTACTACATCTCCGTTAAATAAAGGAAGCGGAGGTTCGGATAAATTAAAATCATTTATTCCAATCAATAATGTGAGCTCATTTTTTAATTTATCTATATCAGATTCAATTTCCATGGTTTTCAGCACTACAAGTCCAAGTTTTCCCTTACTTCTTAAAAACTCAATATCATCAACATATCCCTGGTCAAAAAGATACTGAAGTTCATCAATTTCTCTCTCTGCCAGTATGAGCATCGTATCAAGTTTTTCATAAACCCTTACTTTGATATAGAGATCAATATAATATCCCCTAACTTCCCTGATTATTCTTCTTTTTGTTCTTTCTATGTTCCTCTCTGTTCTTTCGAGAAGATTTTTTCTGTAATTTATACTGCTCCACGGAGATATACTCCCATAAAGAGGCTGGGACAGGGAAAAAAGAATATTACTCTGATAGTAGTATTCATCATCATATAAATTTGATATCTCATTGACCTTACTAACTTCATAGGAAAGTGATGTCCTGCTGCCGATAGGAAGAAGTAAAGATACATCAAGAGATAAAATACCTTCTTCGGTTCTCTTCCAGTGTTCAATTGGATTCGGGTACGAGGGATAATTGATCTCTTCCGATGTATAAGTGATATTTGGTATATATCCTGTGATCTTTGCAGTAGGAAAGAATTTAAGTACTTCAGCTCTGTACTGTGCTTCAGAGCTTAAATACTCCTCCCCGGCAACTATAATATCAGAAGAATTATTTATAGCAAGAGATTCAGCCTGCTCAAGTGTTAATTGAAAAGATATTAACAATATTAAAACTAAATTCATCCCTCCCCCTTTATTACCACCTGCCTTCGGCAGACAAGTAGCAAAACATCGATTTATTATTTATCTAAACCATTCAGGATGTTTTTCTGTAAAACAGAAAAATGTCATGAATATCCTGTTAATCCTGTTAATCCTGTCCTCTTTCTCTTGTATTAATCTTATCCTTAAATTTCCTTTTTATTTCTATTTTATTTTCACCAAAATTTATAAGTAAACCAATATCTAGACCAGTTGCA
>CBDUTX010000433.1:0-1657 GCA_965370235.1 uncultured Desulfuromonadaceae bacterium
ATATCTTTCAGGAAGAGTTGCTTTTTTGTTGTCTCCAATTTTTAAATAAAATGAAAACAATTTATTTACAATTATTTAATAATTTTTTATGTTTATATAAATATTAAAAACAGGTAAATGAATGAAAATTGAAAACATAAATTTTTGTCAGTATTCTATATTTGCACATATGTCAATAGATGAAGCACTGCTTGAAAATTCAATTAAATATAAAAACAACAATATAATATTCAGGACATATTCAACCGACCCACATGGAATCACATTAGGCAGAAGTCAGAAAGTTGATGATCTTTTTACCGAAATATGTTTGAAAAACAAAATCGATGTTGTCAGGAGAATTACAGGAGGTCGAGCAGTTCCTCATTATAAAGAAATTACATATTCACTTATCTCACCGGCTAAGTATATGTTCTCCGGATCAATAGCAGACAGCTACATGAAGATTTCAAATTCATTAGCTTCAAGCCTTTCAAACTTAGGTATAGATGTTGAAATTTCCAGATTTCAGACAGAAGTTAAAAAATCTTTGTCCTGTTTTGCAGCAACAGGTAAGCATGAAATCACTTTAAAAGGTAAGAAAATATTTGGAAGTGCACAATATAGAAAAGATAATTATCTTCTTCAACAAGGAACATTAATACTCAAAAAGCTCCCAAAATACTATCATGATATCATTCCTTCCTTGAAAGGAAATTCTCTTGAAGAGCTTTTAGATGAATTACCTGATAAAATGACAATATTAAATAATTTTGTAAAAAGTCTGTCTGAAACTTTTAAGCTTGATATATTACCAAGAGAATTATATGATGAAGAAAAAAAGATTGCTCTTAAGTATTTAAAAAATAGATACTTTACAACAGATTGGAATGGATTTGAAAAAGTACTGTCCTTTTCTAAAAACAATATTGCATTATTTTAAATTTAGATGTATATAGATTATTTTGAAAACTATCCACAGGAGGAATTATGGCTATAGAATGTAAAGTATCAGATGCTAGCCCCAGTGAACTCCTTTATTTCCTTTCTCATTTTCGTAAAACCGGAGTGTTTAAAATTAAAAGCAAAAATATCTCAGGAGAGATATATATCAAACAAGGAAAAATTGTCCATGCAGTCAACAACCAATCTTTTGGATTGGAAGCATTGTATAATTTGGCATTGGTTCAAGAAGGAACAGAATCATTTAGTGAAGGAGAATATCCCCCTTCTGAAACAATTGCCGATGAATCAGCTCAGTTGATAAGCGAAGCAGAGAGAAGAAGAATCGAGCTCAGAGACCTGATAAAAAAAGTTCCACCCCTTAACACTGTACTGAACAGAGCTTCAAGACTGAACACAAACGAACCGGTAACATTGAGGAAGAGTGACTGGAAAGTTTTTGTTATGACAGATGGTAAAAAAGATCTAAAAACTATAATCGAAACTTCCAATACAGGAATTCTGGAAGTTTATGCAAGTATCAGCTGGTTAATTGAAAAAGGATATATTTTAGATCCAGCAGCAGCTTTTAGAGAACTAAAACATACTCTTATAAAAATCAATGAACTTGTGAAAGTTTATGGTGAAGGAGGAGTAGGAATACCTTCATGGATCAATTTCTTAAAAGAACATGTTCAAAGTTTTGATCCTGATAAAACCAAAATTAGTCCTTATT
>CBDUTX010000434.1:0-1648 GCA_965370235.1 uncultured Desulfuromonadaceae bacterium
TGAAATATTATTTATTTTAGTTCTTTCTGTATTTTAATGGTAAATGTTTAAAATAATTTAATTATTTGATAAAAAAAAAGAACTAAAAAAAGAGAAATTTATCGTTTTCAATCACTAAAGCGTATTTATCTACTTTACTTTTGTATACCAATATTTCTTTCCTTTAAGAAATTCAGTAATACCATTTTTCTTAAGTTTCCTCAGATTTTTGATATGAGCATTTCCATGATTACCCTTTAAAAAGTCCAATTTCTTACAAGTTTCAAACTCATCACATTCCCAGCAACCCTGAAACCCTTTTTTCTGAGAGCACAGTCTTATCTTGCAAAATGGAGGACCTCCCCCGCCCTTACATGCCTTCTTGCACCGAAGTTTTACCATACCTCCTAAAACTTCATAACACTGCTTATAATTTTTAAACACTTCAAAAAACGATATTTTGGACATAAACTCAGCAGTTTTATCAAACCTCACCTGTCTCAGCTCTTTTCTGAGATCTCTTGACAGATCGGCTACTTTCCCTTTATAAGCTATACAATCTCCGCAGTAAAGTCCACAATAAGCTATAAGATTTTCTTCATTTTTAACCATATTCACTCCTCATCTACATATGGGTACAAAGAATCCGGTTGATCTATATCTTTTTCAATTTCCCTGTTATTCTTTCCAAATCCCCAATATCTCTTAACCCAGATTGAATCAACTAATTCCCAGAACCATACTCTACCGTCATCACTGTTGTATAGCCATACTCTGTCATCCTCATCCCAACACCAATATACATTGAGGGAACCAACAAATTCAGACGAGTCATCCTTATATAGCTGTTTCCCATTAGAATCAGAAATACTAACCATCCAAACTCTTGTATTGTCATATTCGGGATTTCTCTCGATAGGTATGGTGAAAATATATAGTCCTGATGGTGATGTCAATGGCTGCACTTGATTAGAACGTGAAGAAAAATTACAACAGTTTACAAAACATAATAACAATATTGGAAAATATTTAATTACTTTGTTTTTCTTCATATATCCTCTTTAATAATTTTAAAGTATTAAATAAAAATATTATATAACTTAAAACTTTTATATATTTATCTTTAACTTTTCGACAAATTATTTTTATATGATTTAATCCAGTTTATTATATAAATAATCTCAACAGAATAATTTTATTTAGTTAATTCCATAATGACAATGCACTTTTCAGAGAATCAACAGCTTTAACTTCATTTGCCTTTGCTATTTCAAGATAACCTATGGCTCTGGTTATAATTTCTCTGTCAATTATCTTTTCCTTTTCAAATTTCATTGTAAAAGGGAACAGCTCTGAAATCTCTTTCATCTGCTCTGCTATAGCAAGAAAATAATTATGTGCTTTATTTAGAGGTTCAATTTCTGAATTGTTTTTTGCTATTTTACCGATAAACTCTGCTGCATAATTCCTTGCTTCGTACCAGCACTGTGCATTATAGCTATTAGCCCACATAACAGCATTTTCTTCATCAAGCTGTTTACACCAGAAATCATAAGCATTTAAACCACATTGCATTTTAGGAGTATAATCAAGCCTGTTCATCATCATAACAGCACACCGAATGCTTTCCCTTTCAATATTCCAGTTGCTATTCTCACTTCTTTTGGTT
>CBDUTX010000435.1:0-1640 GCA_965370235.1 uncultured Desulfuromonadaceae bacterium
GGAGTTGGTCCTCCCTGGACACATAAATATTCTTCATCTTCAATCCCCCTTACCACTCCAAATTCAGGGACACCCAATCCCCAAACTACACATGGACGACCGGCTTTAATTTCTTCAGAAACCAGATCAAATGCAGTTTTTGCATGAGATTTTGTAAGTTCATTCCGATTTCCTTCTGAATAACAGTCCATTGAAATGAAAGTCATTGTACTGCGACCAAGAGCACAAACTCCTGAAGTTAATTTATTCCAATCAAGAAATGTCGGTCCTGAAGCACAGAGTCCTTCATTAACTGCAAGAGCAAAAGCATATCCACTGTAACCTGCAACATCTATCACATCACACTCTATACCAAGAGCATTAAGGCACATTGTCGTTGAGCTGACCCATGTCAGCCATCCCGATTTCCATTCGATATTCATTGGAACTTCTTTTTTCATAACTCCTCCTTGTCAATAAGGACCAAAGAAATATGTTTTCTCTTTACAATTTTATCTAACAACATATCAGCATAACCTGTCAAGGCAGGGTCAGGGGTTGTATTTTTGCATTTTTTATAGTACTTATCATATTAAAACAACAAACAATATCATTCAACAATAAACATCAACAAACAATAATATACTTGACTTTCTATTGCAATTTTGTGTATAGTAATAATTAAATAAATGGAGGTTTTAAAATGAAATCAAATAAAGTTCTATTACTAAATCTAATACCAAGTTTTCAGAATAAGGATAGTTTTTTTGAAAACATATTACAAGACAATGAACCTCTTAAGAAAATTGCAGTTTCATATCTTCTGCTCTGTATTTTCTCATTTGTCTATGGATTGGTAATGGGATGTTATCATAGTTTCCTTCAGGCTGTTGTCACAGGATGTAAGTTGACATTCCTCTTTTCTGCTGTACTTATTATCTGTTTTCCTGCCTTTTTTATTGTACAATTTCTTTTAGGCTCAAAATTAAGCTTTTGGCAGATGATATCTATTGTCCTTTCAGGTTTTCTTCTCTGCACCACAATTATGATCTCATTTGCACCGATCAGCTTATTTTTTCTGATTACAGGTAGTAATTACTATTTTCTTCAATTATTACACATAACAATATTTCTCATTTCCGGTTTTTTTGCTATGAATATTGTAGTCGAAGGACTTAAATACTCCTGTGAGAAAAAGAATGTTTATCCTAAAACAGGTGTGATTATCTTCAGATTCTGGATAGTAATATTCGCTTTTGTGTTTATACAATTAGCCTGGAATTTAAGACCATTTTTAGGAGATCGGGGACAGCCCTTTAAACTTTTCAGGAAATACGAAGGAAATTTTTACTCAGCAGTAATTTACTCCGTACAGCAATTATTTGATAAAAACATAAACACTGACGGTAATCAAGAAAATATTGATCAAATACCGATTGAAGATCATCAACTTGATTTGAATTCAATTCTTGAAGGAGATACCTTTGGATACTGATATTATGACACTTGAAGAAGTTGCATCATATTTAAAACTAAAACCACAAACTATATATACTTGGGCACAGGAAAAAAAAATACCAGCAGCAAAAATAGGCAAAGAATGGCGTTTCAGAAAATCAATTATTGATGAATGGTTTCTTCAACACATTGATAAAAAATTT
>CBDUTX010000436.1:0-1636 GCA_965370235.1 uncultured Desulfuromonadaceae bacterium
TCTGTGAAAAACATATTCTCTTTTTTCAAGTGAACTCCGATCTTCAATAACATCTGCTATTGCCGGTAACATGTCAAGTATATACAATCCGTTCTCTCTGAATATTTTATAATTATAAGCATTGTTTATTATATTGTTATTCCTTATAAAATCTTCAGCATATTTCTGAAGAAGAGATGGAAGCTCACCTATATAAGTATTCACATGAGATATCTCTAGTAACGAGGTAACAGCATCAAATAATCTTCCGCAACTTGATGTCAGCACTCCGTTCTGTTTTTTATTTACAATCTGGGAAACAATCTTTCCGGGTTTTCCGAACTTTTCAGTGAATGAGCGGGTTTTGTTACTTGATCCAAAAATTTCATGAAGAATTGATATTGAATATCTCCATGCTTCTTTGATTGCTCTGTCGCCGGTCGGAAGAAAAGTATATTTTAAGTGAGCAATTCTCACAAGTCCTTTAAAATCTCCTGTAAAGAATTCTCCTCCCCATATTTGCCCGTCATCTCCGTATCCTGTGCCGTCCATTGCTACGCCTATTACAGTATCTGTTTCAGATTTTTCAGCGAGTAGGGACATTATATGAGCCCTATGATGCTGCAGTTCGAATATTTCGACATTTTCAAAGTCTTCTGCAATTATTCTGTTCGGATAATTCGGGTGTTTATCCATGACGACAATATCAGGAATTATAGAGAAAATGTTTATATAGTGACTGATAGCCTCTCTCTCTCTTGTTATCGTAGAAGGATTGTCTGTCCTTCCGATGTACTGACTTAAGAAAACTCTGTCTCTATTTAAAATAGAGAATGTTGTTTTTTGCATTCCTCCAAGACCGAGGATATTTTTTTCTGTTTTTACATTGAGTTTAATTGGAGATGGGATATAACCTCTGCTCCTTCTGAAAAGATAGATATTATTATTAAAGATCTTGCCTACACTGTCGTCACAGAATGAAAGAATAGACCTGTTATTAGTTAAAATATAATCAGATAATTTACTAAGTTTTGAAAATTCATCCTTGAATATTATCGGTTCTTCGGATTGATTTGCACTTGTCATTATGATCGGGAAGTTAATAAATCTGAAAAGAAGAATGTGGATCGGAGTATATGGAATCATGAAGCCGAGGTAATTCATACCGGGAGCTACCATTTCAGAAAGTCCTGTCTTTATCTTTTTCTTAAGAAGAATAATAGGTGAATGAGCAGATTGAAGTGCTTTTTTTTCTTCTTCTGATATATGACAGTATTTCTCAATTAGTTTTAAAGTTCCCATCAGGGCAAAAGGTTTGTTTTTTCTTTTTTTTATATCTCTCAATTTTTTTACAATATTATCATCATCAGCACGACAGACGAGATGATACCCTCCTAAACCTTTAATTGAAATAATGCTGCCATCACTTATTTTATCTGCAGCATTTTTAATGTGATCACCTTCAATTTGATTCATGTCATTGTCATATAGAATTAATTCAGGACCGCAGTTGTAACAGGATATCGGCTGAGCATGGTATCTTCTGTTCTCGGGGTTCATATACTCATTCTTGCATGTTTCACACATCTCAAAAACATTCATAGAAGTGCTGGGTCTGTCATAAGGAAGGCTTTTTATTATTGTGAATCTTGGTCCG
>CBDUTX010000437.1:0-1615 GCA_965370235.1 uncultured Desulfuromonadaceae bacterium
TGGTGATAATTCAAAAGAATTCTGAAATGTGAAAACTGCATTTTCATAATCATTCATTGCTATCTGTATTTTTCCCAGTTTGAACCAAATCTTTGGATTTTGTTGATATTTCTTAATAATTTCCTGAAAAAGTTCTTCAAGAACTGATAATTCAAATTTATTTGATGTTTCAATTTCAAGAATATTTTCTATACATGGTTCATATTTTTTTAAGATAAAGAGATACCTGGATTCAAGAATTTTGTATATAAGTTTGTCTTTTTCCTCTTCATATTTCTGATGAACATATCTATAGATTTTTTTATCGTTTGGATTTTTTGAAAATATATGTTCAAATGATTTGTAAAATTCATCATATTTGCCGCAAATTTCAGCAAGAAGACCTTTAACCTGGACAATATCAATACTGTCACTCCTTTTCGAAATTTCATTTACTTCTTCATATGCACTCTCTGCAAGACTGTGATCATAGGAAACTGCGAGTTGAAATTGATTTGCAGATTTTTCATCTTCTCCTTTCATTGAAAACACTTTCCCAAGATGCCATCTGAGATATGCATTAGTTGGAGCTTTCTTTAATAAGGAATTAAATTCGTCAATTATCTTCTCTTCATTTATATCTTTAAATTTTGTTAACTCAATTAAACATTCGGAAGCTTTAAGGTAATTTTCAACTTTTCCATATCCTTGAATAAGAACATATAATAATTTTGGGTGATTATATATTTCCTTCAATCTTTCAAGACTATCAACAGCTTGATCTGCAAATTTTGATGATAATTCGATACACTTTGAAAGAGATAGAATCCCTTTTTCAATATCATCTTTTTCTAAAAGAGCTTTTCCTCTGATCAGGTATAGATATGATTTGTCTTTTTCGGGAACTATATTTATTGCTTTTTCGATTTCAATTAGTAATTTTGAATACAATTTTCTTTTTAGAAGAAAATCAAGATATCTGAATTGAACCAAATGATTATTCGGATATACGCTTTCAAGTCTTTTAAATAATTCAATAGTCCATCTATCCTCTTCCGGAAAATCTAAAAGTTTTTTAAGATTCTCAAGAGCAAAATCAAGTTTATTTTTTCTTAAAGAAATGATTATATTTGTTTTTAAAACTTCTTTATTCTTTGGAAAATTTCCAGTAATGTTTTCGAGCAGTTTGCTTGAAATATTTTTTGAGTCTGAAAATTGAAGTTCATATTTTTGAAGATATTTCAAAGCTTTTTCAGGTTCTTCGGAATTGATACATGTAAAAATAACAGCAACAAGTGTAAGTTCAGAGATTTCTGTTTGATTTAGAATTTTATCAAGAATGATAAGTGAATTTTTTGTAGTGGAAACATACAGGTTCTCAATAACGGAAATTTTAATAATTAATTCTTTTAATATTTCCGGATTATTTTCAATAATCCCATCACAAATTGTTTTAGCCTGTTCGATATTGTTAAAAAGAGATGTCAAGAGAAGGAATAAGTTTGCTTCGGGATAATCAGGATTATTATTTTCAAGAATAATAGAGAGCTTGTAGGCTTTATCTATCCACTCAATATTTCCTGAAAATAAAATATATTCAAGTAAAATTTTAGTTTTAATATATTCATTTTTACTT
>CBDUTX010000438.1:0-1588 GCA_965370235.1 uncultured Desulfuromonadaceae bacterium
TCTAATCTTTCAAGTATTAGCTGACCTACAAGAGGTTCACATTGAGGGGGTCCTATAAGACAATCAGTTTTCATTTTTCTATTTCCAATAACCAGGGACAGAGTTCCTGCTACATCAAATTCAATTTTTTCTTCATTTGCTAATGTAACAATTGCCCTATCTATTTTTTCTAATCCTAAAGCTTCGACTACATCTTGAGGTAATAAGAGCATAACAGCCCCTGTATCAACCAGGGCATTTAGTTTGACATTTCTAATCTGTTCTTTTTTTATCTTTCCTTCATTAAATAGAAAAATATCTCTGTCATTTTCTAAAATTATGTCAACTCTAATTTCACCCATTTAAATTTCTCCTTTTTAAATATTTTAACATCATTAGTATTTAAAGAGAATAATTATTAATCACAGGATGTATTAAAAGTAGATATTTTGCTATCATTAAAGAAGTTTAGAACATGTAATAATTTATTTAAATAAAATTATATTATATCAGTTAACAATTCTTTAAGGTGTTCAGGATTTTCAGCACTGTAGTCAGGTTTGTAACCTCTGATGTCTTTAAAACCCCAGTTTACAAGGATTGACAGACATCCTGCCTGTTCTGCTGAACTTATATCTGTCCAGCTATCGCCGATCATTATTATATCAGAAGGATGATAACCGATATTCTTTCCGGTATCTATAATCATATCTGGAGCAGGTTTTAACATAAGACCACATCCCCCTCCTCTGATTACATCAAAATATGATCTTAAATTTAACTCTTCAAGTAGTTTTTCAGAGTAAGAGATATGTTTATTAGTTATAATACACTGAGTGATATTTTTCTTTTTTAAAAAAGAAAGTACATCTTCAATTCCTGAATAAGGTTGACTGTTATCTGTTATGTGCTGCAGGTAATAATCAAGAAATATTTTTCTCGCTTCTTTTAGAAGATCTTCATCCGGTGATATTTCCTCAAGAGACCTCTTCAGCAGAGTCTCAAAACCAAGACCTATTTTTTCCACTCCTTTTTCAAGAGAAAGTTCACATAGTGAATAATTAAGTCTTGTATGATTAATGGAATTTACAATGTCCTCGGCTGTATTGACAAGTGTTCCGTCAAGGTCAAAAAATACAGCTTTCATCTTATCTCCTGTTGATATTATTACCACTTAGTGATTTTACCCAGAGTTCAATTTCTTTATCAGTATTCAAATTTAGAAGTATATTTTTATCTTCAACTTCCAATCTGACAAGGTCTTTTTGTTTTTTTAACCAGGTGTCCAGTCTATTTGCTTTTTTCAATATTTCAGAGAAATATCTTCTTGCAATAATAACCGGATGTCCCCCTTTTCCTCTATATGTAGGCACAGCGAGATCGTACTTCAGTAGAGAAAAATAAACATCTGCATCGGGTGTTGGAGTATCAACAGGGAGGAATAAAGTTTTTTCTTCTTTTACTACAGATAGTGCAGTTTTTACAGAGGAGAACATACCCTTTTCATATTCAGAATTGTATATTGTTATTACTTGCTTATCTAAAAGTTGGGATTCAATTTTTTTTCTAGTTGCTCCTGTAATACAGTAAATAGTTTCAGGGTGTAGTG
>CBDUTX010000439.1:0-1581 GCA_965370235.1 uncultured Desulfuromonadaceae bacterium
ATCATTATTTTTCCAGCCTGTGTTTTACTGAAGTGATAGATGTAAGGTTTTCCATTATCTCCTGATTTTACAATATCAGGATCAATTGGAATACTACCCAAAATATCTACAGAAAAATCTTTTGCAGCTTTTTTTGCACCTGTTCCCACAAAAAGATTTATTTCTTTCTGACAATGTGGGCATTTAAATGAACTCATATTTTCAACGATCCCGAGAACAGGAACATTTAGCTGTTTTGAAAATTTAATGGCTTTCCGTGAATCAAGAAAAGCTATGTCCTGAGGTGTTGATACAATTACAGATCCACTGACATCTTTAATTATCTGAACAACCGAAAGAGGTTCATCTCCGGTTCCAGGAGGACAATCAATTATGAGATAATCTAATTCAGGCCATTCAATATCCTGTAGAAATTGTTGAATCAATTTCATCTTCAAAGGACCTCTCCAAACAATAGGGTCGTCAGGATTTTTTGAAAGATTTGCCAAAGATAGAGAATAGATATTTTCAACAACTTTTATCGGAACCGGATTCTTTGTCTTGTCATTGTAACTAATAACTTTATCTTCAATTCCGAGCATCTTTGGTATGTTCGGTCCATGTATATCAGCGTCTAAAATTCCAACTTTTTTCCCTGCTAAAGCGAGACCGTATGAGAGATTGACAGATACTGTGCTTTTCCCCACTCCACCCTTACCGCTGATAACTATTATCTTATGCTTGATTCTTTGAAGATTTTGTTTAAGTAAATCAACTTTTTTTTCTTTTCCATCGCTCTCAACTTTCATTTGTCCTCCACAGTTAAATTAATTTGTATAGAACATAAATTCAATATTTTTATCTTCTATGATATAATAAATACTTACACTAAACACATCTTTATACTCTATATATAATGCTTGATACAATTAGATTTTTAAATCAATTTTAATATTTTTCCCTGTTTTGTAATGCTACCTGAATTGTATATGAAATAGTATAAGCCATTTGGAAAATCAAATCCAACATTCAACTTATCTTTATCCGTTAGTATGTTGTAAATACACCTCCCGGAAAGATCAAATATTCTTAAGTTATAATTATTATTTCCTCTGGAAATAAAAGTACAGAAATTAAAAAAAATACTGTTTTGTACATAGAAATATATTTCATTTTCATTATCCTCTTCCTGAGTATAAGTTGGACTTCCAAGGACAGTTATATTGACATCAACAATATTTGAAAAGCCACTGTCATGAGCTGAAAGATAAAAACTTTCAGAGATCAAAATTGTATCTTGAATGACAGGTGCATAGAATATAGAGGTTCTTAAGAATTTTTGATTCGGTAAACCGTCAAAACCATCTGTTCCGGCATTTAACGAATCAATCCACAGAGGATGATAATAAAATAAGCTGGAATTATCTGTTTTTAAGTGAACATTAGAGTCAAGAGGGACCCATCCTGTATTTCGAATGAAAATATTAACTGTAAATGTATCAGATGAAGTCACTGTGTCAGGATAATTAATAGAATCAATATATGAATGATATGTATTGTAATTTTCAGGATTAATAATCCATGAAGTGTAAGGTTGATAAT
>CBDUTX010000440.1:0-1570 GCA_965370235.1 uncultured Desulfuromonadaceae bacterium
AAAAGAAGTGCAATAAAAAATGTTGCAAGTGAAGTCAGTAATGCAATAAAATGTATTTCATAAAAAGAAATATATCCAAGAGTAATTTTAAAGGCAGAAGCTACTGTCGACCATAATAAAACAGCAAGTAAAGCAAATATGTATTCTTTTTTACCTGTAGAAATATTCATTTATTACTTCATTTTATATAATAGGAAGTAATACATCTGATTTTCTTTTCTTCAGGAAGTATGTATTGTATTTCAAAATCTTTTTGAATATCAAAAAAATTTGTTTCAATATTTTGATACAAAATAAATAGACGTTTATTAGTTAAAATTTTGCATAAAATTCTTTTTATTTTTTTATGATTTGCTACTGCTCTTGAGACTAAAACACTTCCTATTATTTTACTTTCATTTGCATTTTTACATATAATTTCCGTGTTTTTTAAATCAAATGTTTTCTTTACTATTTTCAAAAAGTTACATCTTATTGTTTTACGTTCTAATAACTTCACTTCAATGTCTGGTCTAACAATAGATATTACAATTCCAGGAAATCCTGCTCCTGTTCCGAGGTCTATAAATGATTTTAATGAATAGTGTTTCACGTGAAACAATAACATTAAACTATCTATTATATGTCGGTTCCAAATATTTTCTCTATCTTTTCTTGAGACAAATTGGTGTGTTTGAAGGTTGTCAAATATTAATTTTTTAAATTCTATTAATTTATATTCAGATTTCTCTTCTATTTTAAATTTTTCAGTAAATATTCCGGGTATATTATCAGATGTTTCACGTGAAACATCTACCAGTTTATTATCCATCCAACATTTATCCTGTTCTCTCCACTTTCTGTTTCTTCATAGAATCCATACATTTTTGCTCCTACATAAGCATCTGCAACAGAAATTGCTATTACGATTGCATCCCACCAGATAAGATTGTTCCTCATATTATAAAATCCTCTTGCTCTAATGCTGTCATTATGGTTTCCGGTTTGTTCAAATTGTGTAGTATAGAACTTATATTTAAAATGAGAGTATAGTGTTGAACTTAATAGAGATCCCTGTAATACTGAAAACAGTACTCCTCTTGTTGTCCTTCCTGTATAGTATTGCCCACCTCCTGGAATTAATATTGATGAAATCATTGCTGTTGCTGGTGATTTTTCTGTGAACAGGATAATTGATATTAACATTAATAATACAAATATAATCTTTTTCATATCCTTAATTCCTTTATCTCTTCTTCTTTTGCGGTTTTGTAAAAACCTAATTTTTCATTTCTTATATTAAAAACATTCGTTCCCTTATCCTTCATTTCAGAATATCTTATTGCTATCTGCGCTGCTGTTTTTATATCATCTTCTTTATAGTCTTTTTTTAATATACATATTGGTGACTTTTTTTCTTTTAAATATAGAACTAAGTCTCCTTCCTTTTTTGTTTGAATAAGTTTTTCGTTTTCACTTTTGTTTTTACCAATAATTATTTTTATGCCGTTTATTGTCCTCAAATGCATCCCTGTTTTTAGCTGATCAATATTTTCAAGTCTTAATTCTTTATGTTTTATTAGTTATTTTT
>CBDUTX010000441.1:0-1564 GCA_965370235.1 uncultured Desulfuromonadaceae bacterium
AATGGAAATTGCAGTAGATGCCGGAGCTGAAGATATTATCCTGATTGAAGACGGTTTCGAGGTATATACTTCAGTAGTCCAATTCAATGAAATCAGGCATATTCTTGAAGAAAAACTGAAAATTACAGGTGCTCGACTTACAATGATTCCAAAAAATCCGGTAAAGCAGGAAAATCCTACAAGATGTTTGAAGATAATGAAATTTCTCGACAGTATTGAAGATCTTGATGATGTACAGGATGTTCATGCCAATATAGATATTCCCGAAGAGGTTTTGAAAAAGATAGAAGAAATGTGAAGATTTTAGGTATTGATCCTGGTTTAAATATTACAGGTTTTGGGATAATTGAAATTTTGGAAGGTAATTTCAAATGTCTGGATTTTGGTTTTGTGAGAACTTCGAGCAAAAATTGTCTTTCGGAGAGATTACTGAAAATTCATTCATATATCGAAGAATTACTTTTAAAATTTGATATTTCAGAGGCATCGTGTGAGTCATTATTTATCAGAAAAAATGTAAAATCGATAATTCTGATGGCGCATGCAAGAGGAGTAATTTTTGAGCAACTTGGCAAGTATAAAATCAAAGTCTTTGAATATTCTCCGAGAGAAATTAAAAATGCTGTTACCGGGAATGGAAATGCTTCAAAAGAACAGGTTAAGTTCATGATAAGAAATATACTTCATATCGATGATGATATAAGTTATGATGTTTCAGATGCATTGGCAGCATCTGTAGCTCATATCAATAGAAGATGATAAACAATGATAGATTATTTAAAAGGCATAATAATAGAAAAATCTCCTACTTCGATGATTGTAGAGAACAATGGATTCGGGTATAAGGTTAATATTTCACTGAATTCTTATACGGAATTTCCGGAACCGGGAGAAAATACTCAAATATATATTCACCTGAATTTATCCCTGACAACAGGAAGAGAAAATATTGAACTATATGGATTTTCAAGCAGAGATGAAAGAAATCTTTTTTCAACATTGAGATCGGTGAGTGGAATTGGAGCTAAGCTGGCTGTTTCAATTCTTTCTTCTTCGGAACCTGTTCTTTTAAAAGAAGCGATATCAACAGGTGATGTGATTTTTCTTCAGAGATTGAAGGGAATTGGAAGAAAAACTGCCCAGAGAATGATATTAGAATTGAAAGATAAATTTATAATAAGTCAACCTTCGGTAATTCCGGTTAAAGAAGATGCTGTAGAAGCACTTGTCTCACTTGGGTATTCCAGAGATAAATCTTCGAAAGTTGTTGCAGAAGTATTATCAGAGAATGAAGATATTGAAATTGAAGAGTTAATAAGAATAGGTCTGGCGAGAATATGATTGAAAATACTGATCCTAAGATACAAAAAGAAGAAGAAAGAACTGATATTCTCATAAGACCGAAGAGCTTCGATGATTTTCCAGGTCAGGAGCAGATAAAGGAAAATTTGAAAATTGCTATCGCAGCGGCTAAGCAGAGAAAAGAAGCTATTGATCACATACTATTTGTCGGTCCTCCAGGTCTGGGAAAGACAACTCTTGCTGCAATTGTAGCAGAAGAAAT
>CBDUTX010000442.1:0-1542 GCA_965370235.1 uncultured Desulfuromonadaceae bacterium
CCGGTAATCCGCTTTTTGCAGGTAAGAATATGTTAACAACAAAAGATTCCAGAGGACGCCTGTTCATACAAGAATATATTCAAAAAATGCAGCAAATCGATAAAATAAATTATATCAATATTGTTACCTTGGAAGATTATTCACAATACATATTTAATTATGTCTATTTAGAAAGGATCGATCAAAACCTGATAATTGGAGCAGTTGCGAAGCCATAAGAAAGGAATTTCATCTGTAAATTATTTTCCATTATCATTTTTTGTAATAAAATTCTGGTTTTCAAATTTCCTGATCACACCCCATTCCACAACAACAAAGCCTTCTCGTTTGAACTTCGGTATTTCGGGTTCATGTAGAACAAGATCATTATCCTGTAATCCTTTGAGAGTATAGATAAGTCGCAGGATGTTATCTGGCTTTTGAGAAAAATTGAGTTGAATTATTCTATCCAACTGCTCATTATATTGTGGATAAATCGCATAATACGGATAATCTTTAAGAATTGGTAGCCAATAGTCAGTGAAATCAATTATTTCTTGCTCATTAAAACCGGTTGCAGCCATATTTTTTATGAAGAACAATTCAAGATTATTCTGTGCAATCACCCATCCATTTGAGTATTGACCGGGATCAGGATTTTGACTTTCATAGAAAAGAAAGGTGAATTCATCGTTTATCATTCCTGTAGGATCAACATTTAAATCATTCCAACCTGAACCGTATTCAGGAATGGAAGTAGTTACTTCTCCTCCATGTGGAAAATCTATGGTAACATCAAATGTAATATCTTCTTCAGGATAAATATAGATATTTGGTTTTTCTACAAACGAGACAGGAAAAAAATAATCGTTATAGAGACTATCCACTATGAAATCGGATAACACACCATCAGGATACATGCACTTTAATGTAAACTGATATTCATCAAACGGTAGATCTATCGAGAAATACCCGTTTACAGTAGTAGCCAAGCTATCCACAATTAAACTATCCTGAAGGATATAAAACTCTTCCTGTGCAAAAGGACCATAATAAAGATGTATGATAGAACCACAAACAAGCCCGGGACTCACCGGTGAAAATCCTCCGCTGGCATTCACTGTAATTGTATCTTGCCGACCACAGGAATGATAAGTGGAATAATAACCAAATTTCTTGGCTATAACTCTGTAGGAATAAATAATATCAGCTTGGGGAATAGTCTGAGTTTCAATGTAATATTTCTCGAGTTGGCACTCGCTGTCATCTGGCAAAACAACAGTTACCGATGTACTGTCATCAGCTTCATCCAACACTTCATCATAGATAAGTTCATCGCTAAAATAGACTTCCAGCTTTGCAGAACGTTCATCTCCAGGTGAAGTACTGTTGTTATCACATCCTAAAAGAGAGAATAAAATTGCAATAATCAAGATATATTTCCACATAGCGGTTTCCTCCTAAGCTTTTACTTAAATTAAATATACATTTATTTCACATTTGTAGTCATTGGAAGTCAAGAAAAAATTTTATTTATATAAAAATTTACTTGTATAATAACCC
>CBDUTX010000443.1:0-1539 GCA_965370235.1 uncultured Desulfuromonadaceae bacterium
TATACAACTGATAAAATTATATCTTCTTTTTTTAATCTTCTTATCAAAAGTATTGATATTAAAAATATCGGAATTATTATTGATAATATTATTAATAATATTTATGGTTGACAAGCATTTTCTATAATATTAAATTCTTTTTAACACCGGTTTTCTAGGGACAAAATAAGATTATAAGTGATTTTGCTTAATTGCATTATTAAATATAATCATCTGTTAAATATACATTAAAAATGAATCCATTTTTTAGTTAAAATTCAACTTTGACATTATCTATAAGAATTGCTGGGACTTTTTCATTTCCACTAATACAGTAATGAATGTTATTCTCTACTTCCAAAACATCTTGAAGTAAATCATATATATTTCCGGATATTAAACAATTTCTAACTCTTCCTAAAATCTCTCCATTTTCCACATAGAAACCAGAAGATACACCTATTGAAAAATCTCCATTTGGGATATTTCCACTATGAGCCCCAAGTCCCATTTCAAGAATTATTCCCTTATCAATTGATTCAATTATCTCATGTAAAGGTTTTTCACCTGGTTTGATTGTAAAATTCATTAAAATAGGTGAAGGAGTATGATTAATACGATAACTTCTAAATCCATTACCTGTTGATTCAACATTAAATTTTTCTGCATAATTTAAATCAAAATAACTATTTTTAAAAACTCCATTTTCAATAATAGATAATGTTTTTGTTTTAACACCTTCATCATCAATCCATCTGCAAAAAGGATCACTGAAATTATTTGGATCATTACTAATTGATATTTTTTCACTAAAAATCTTTTTGTCAAATTTATTTGAAATTGGAGAAATTTTCTTATATATATTCTCAGGATTGATTCCACTGAATATTCTCATGATAAAAGCTCTCATTCCGTTTGGCATAAATAGAACTTTCATTTTTTTTCCAGAAGGTTTGATTATTCTTCTCGGTTTATTATATTGATATATAAGTTTATTCAGTCTATTTTCAGGTATTATTTTAAATTTATTTTCAACAAAGGATCTATAAATACCAGTTCTGGAATTTGGATACAGCAACCCATGCTGCAACCAATAATAAATAAGTTTATCTGAAAGATCTGTTCCTTTTGAGTTTAAAATTCTTACATTATTAATTGAAGATACTGAATATAAAAAATCATCTCCATCACATTTTTCAGAAAAATATTTACTTATTCTTTTACATTCATCTATTAAAATCTCTGTTGAAAATTCTTCATATTTTAAATCATTAGTTTTTAGTTGTTTAATATTATTAGTTAAAGGAAAATCGTATTTTGTTTTAATATTTCCTTTCATTGAATCTAAAGCATTTTGAATTAATTCATCTCTGTTTCTTAGATTTCTTGTATATGAAAATCCTAAAATATTATCTTTTATAATTCTTAGACTTATTCCTGATAAAAGATTACTATCAATGTTTACAAGTTCAGAATTAATAATTTTAATAATATTAACTTTTCTATTGCTAATAAAAATTTCAGCTTGATCACATACTTGTAAAGCTTTTTTTAATAATT
>CBDUTX010000444.1:0-1538 GCA_965370235.1 uncultured Desulfuromonadaceae bacterium
CCTTTGTCCATGTTATTGCAATAAGAGAAAGAGAAGTTAAAAGCAATAAACATGTAAATATTATTATTTTCTTATTCATTATTTCTTCTCCTTATTATCTGACAATTGAGAATTTATTCGTTTTACTGAAATTACCTGCCCGAAGCCTGTAAAAATATATTCCTGCAGAAACAGGTTCTCCGTCGTTATCCATGCAATCCCATTCTTTCTCATATATCCCTCTCGTATGATAACAATCAACCAGTCTTCTGATCTCCCTCCCTGAAATGTCATAAATAACCAATTCAACATTTACACCCTCGCCTATTGAATAACATATTAAAGCATTGTATCTGACAATACCTGGATAAATATATCCCAGAGAAAATCCGTTTTCATTCAGATAATTTATATTTAACTCTTCAAGGGAATCGTCTTCATTAAAACTTTCATAAATCATTACATCATCTAAATAATATCCCTCTTGCACTATAGAATTATTTGTATTGAAATTCCAGCAAAGATACATAGTATCAACTACCAGAATTTCAACAGATAAAGTCTCTTTACACCAGATATCATTTGTCGATCCGGTATATCTTTCTATATCAGTCCATGTTGTACAATTATCTGTTGAATACTGAATATCCACAAAATCATTTATTAATTCAATATCATATAAATGCCAGAAATTAATTGATAATTCAGTAGTAGGTTCATTACCTGTTTCAATTTTAACAGGTATTATCACTCGAGAGTTATCAATATTGTTTTCATACTGCCATGTATTGTCCAATCCCGAATACATTGAACGATTGCCAATTCCATGGCTCCTATGTTCTGTGATATGCCAGCTTGTGTCACCACTGAAAATACATACACATGTATCTTCAAAATATTCTCTGAAAAAATAATCAGAATTAGTTATCTTTGTAAAAGTGTCTGTAAATACATATCCTGACGGATTGTTTGATAAAAATTCCATTTCAAACAAAAAAGAGTCACTTTCATAATAAAAACTCGTCTCACATGTAAATTTTTTATACAATATTTTTTTTCCTCCGGGTCTGATACTGTCAATAACTTCCGTTGAATCTAAAACACTTATCAAAGTATCATTCGTTCTTAAGATAACTTCCGAATTATAAACCGTTGCACCTCCGGTATTTTGTATTACGCCACCAATATAGAAAGTATCTCCGGGAATAAGATAATATTGATATTCTGTAATATTACTTTTAATTTCAGGTGCATTTATAAATATTTCAATCTCTTCTGTTACAGTGTCTCCTGATCCGGTATTGTACTTAAAAAGAAAATCAATTTTCTCATCATCAGATGGTGCGTTAATTACCGAAAAAGGATAGGAAAGAACAAGAGTATCGTATGCTGAAATTCTTTCGAAATATAAAGTGTCACCAACTGATACGAAGTTGTCATCTGAAGTTAGCCCAAAAAATATATCATAAGCAGATGAAGTTCCAAAGTTGACAACTGTCAGACTGCAAAGATAATTATGACCATTAACTATCTGTCCATTATTATTTCCACCTGTAATT